>JAUWHT010000275.1 GCA_030605745.1 Pirellulales bacterium
ACCCGCGTCGCATGAGGAATTCGTCGCGGAAGGTGCCGTCGGGCTGGATGCGGTGCCCGGCCGCCGTGTCGGAAAGCTCGGGGATGAGCGTCCAGCCGTGGCGCCGCCCGGTGTGGTCCAAAAGGTTCTGAAACGCGCTGCGCAGGGCCAATTCGTTCTCGACGTTCTGCTCGGCGTAGCGATTAAGCGCGTCGTAGTATGATTTGACCGCCTTTTGCGACGGTTTGACGGTTGGAGTGGTCGGCATGGGCGAGTCCTTGGTTGACGATGGCGCGTGACTGTTCTTCTGTATACGCTCAGGTCGCCCATGTCAAAGGAGCGTCTGGGGTCAGAGAAAGCGTCGGGACAAACCAGCATGGAGTAGCGAATGAGAGAGTCGTACGGGAAAGGGCTAGCGAACCATCCCGGCCCTGAGTCGTACGCTGGCGGTGGTGACACCGCGGGTGTGGCAACGGCAGGGGTACGCGCAGGCTGGGTATTCAGCTCCGAAATCAAAACTTCGGCGTGCCGACCTTGTTCTGACAAGGGGAAGGCAATATGAAGGGCGACGATAGATGCGAGCCGCTTTTCGACGCCGCGGAGTCGCAGACCCCAAGCATGTGCGGAAACTCCATGCGCGAGAACCGGGAGCCCCAGGCGACTCCCTCGCCGGGTGGCGGCGGGGGACGGTCGGGGAAGGCGAAATGCCGTACACCCGACATGCACGTCGCCGGGGAGTCGGACGATTCCATAGTACCTGCGAAGCGGGCGAACAACGCAAAGCCGGCGGCAAGGTCGAGATCTTGTGACACTCGCAAACGAAAGGGCGAGTCAACGGGGAACACAAACATCGACCTAAACCGCACGGAAATCGCCACGGAGTCCGTGGAGGAAAGGGGATCGACCAAGGGAAACGCCTTGCAGACGACCACGCGCCGGACACAGTGCCGGAGAAGCGTGTCGAGCGGACTGCAACGCGTACGAGTAGCCGCAAGGCAGGATAAGAAGGCGCGGTTTACCGCCCTACTCCACCATCTAACACCGGAACTGCTTGAGGCAAGCTTTTATGAGCTAAAGCGCTCGGCGAGCCCCGGCATCGACGGTGTGACGTGGAAGGAGCATGAAGCCGACCTGGAGAACCGCGTGCCGGAACTCCATGAGCGGGTTCACCGTGGGACCTATCGGGCGAAGCCCTCGAAGCGAGCATGGATACCGAAGGCCGATGGACGACAGCGTCCCCTGGGAATTGCATCCCTGGAGGACAAGATCGTCCAGCAGGCTGTGCGGACCATTCTCGAACAGATTTACGAGGAAGATTTCGTCGGATACAGCTACGGGTTTAGGCCCGGGCGAGGCTGCCACAATGCGCTTGACGCGCTGTACGTGGGGATCACGCGGAGGAAGGTGAACTGGGTGCTCGATGCGGACATCCGTGGTTTCTTCGATGCTATCGACCACGTGTGGATGATGAAGTTTCTCGAGCACCGTATTGCCGATCGGCGGATACTGCGCCTGATCCGTAAATGGCTCAGGGCCGGGGTATCCGACGACGGCGAGTGGTCGAAGACGACAGTGGGTACACCCCAGGGCGCGGTGATTTCACCGACGCTTGCGAATGTGTTTCTACACTACGTGTTCGATCTGTGGGCCAAGCAATGGCGAGAGCAGTACGCAACCGGAGACATGATTGTGGTCCGGTATGCGGACGATTTCGTCACGGGATTCCAACATCGCAGGGACGCCGAACGATTCCTCCGTGAGCTACGTGAGCGGATGGAGAAATTCGGGCTCGAACTGCACCCAGACAAGACCCGTATGATCGAGTTCGGCCGGTTTGCGGCAGAACGACGAGCCAAACGTGGGCTGGGACGGCCGGAAATGTTTGACTTCCTCGGTTTCACGCACTATTGCGGGAATAACCGGCAAGGAGGTTTCAAGCTCAAGAGGAAGACGATCACCAAACGGCTGCGGGCGGCGCTGCAAAAGGTTAAACTTGAGCTTCGTCGGCGTATGCACTTGCCGGTGGACGTTGTGGGTAGTTGGCTACGGTCGGTAGTACGTGGCTGGTACAATTACCATGCCGTACCCGACAACCGCGATTGCCTTGAAGCATTCCGTACCCAGGTCAGCCGCTACTGGTTCCGCGTCGTGCGACGCCGGAGCCAGAAAGGGCGGAAGAAATGGAACTGGAAACGGGTGCGGCACCGCTTGATCCGGAGATGGATTCCGAGTGTCCGGATACTGCATCCTTATCCTGGCCAGCGTTTGATCGTCACCAACCCAAGGTAGGAGCCGTATGAGGTAGTTCTTCACGTACGGATCTGTGCGGGGGGCCGCCCGCAAGGGCGGTCCCTACCGCGACGCTTCGTTAGTCATTAGTGACGTTTCCTTGTCTCCTTTTTTCTTCAACAAGGAATGCATGAATAATCCGTTCGGTGTTCGTGATACGTTTGAAACCGGCAGCGGGCAGGCGGGGATTTATCGGCTCGCCAGGCTCGAAGATGCCGGCTTGGCGAAAATCTCTGCGCTGCCGTTCTCGATCCGCGTGCTGTTGGAATCGGTGCTACGGAACTGCGACGGTCACACGGTGACTGAGCAGCACGTGAAGGACCTGGCCGGTTGGAAGGCCTCGATGCACGCCCCGACCGAGGTCCTCTTCAAACCGGCACGCGTGCTGCTTCAGGACTTCACCGGGGTGCCGGCTCTGGTCGATCTGGCGGCAATGCGTAGTGCCATGAAACGGGTCGGCGGCGATCCGCAGTGGATCAATCCGCTGGTCCCTGTGGACCTGGTCGTCGACCACTCGGTGCAAGTCGATCGGTTCGGCTCAGCCGACGCGCTGGCGGAGAACATCGAGTTGGAGTTCCAGCGGAACCGTGAGCGATATGAGTTCCTTCGTTGGGCTGAGCAAGCGTTTAGCAACTTCCGCGTAGTCCCGCCGGCGGTCGGCATCATCCACCAGGTGAATCTGGAGTTCCTCGCCAAAGGTGTTTTTCTACGCGAGGATGCGGCCGGCACGGTCGCTCTGCCCGATACGGTGCTGGGTACCGACAGCCACACCACGATGATAGGCGGCCTGGGCGTGCTGAGTTGGGGCGTGGGCGGGATCGAGGCCGAGGCCGTGATGCTCGGCCAGCCGCTGCAGATGCTCGCCCCCGAGGTGATCGGTTTTGAAATGCACGGCCGGCTGCCGCCCGGCACCACCGCCACCGACCTGGTGCTCACCGTCACTCAAATGCTGCGGCGAGAGGGAGTGGTGGGCAAGTTCGTCGAGTATTTTGGGCCGGGGGTGTCAACCATGAACGTGCCAGACCGGGCAGTGGTGGCCAACATGGCGCCCGAGTACGGTGCTACAATCGGCTTCTTCCCCGTTGACGGGCAAACGCTAGCCTATCTGCGCGAGACCGGGCGGAGCGAGGAAGAGGTCGAGCTGGTCGAGCGGTACACCAAGGAGCAGCAGCTTTTTCGTGTCGCCGTCGGAGATGCCTCCCACAATGCTGAGGCGCCAGACTACACTAAGGTAATTTCGCTCGATCTGAGCACCATCGAGCCGAGTGTGTCGGGTCCCAAGCGGCCGCAGGACCGCGTGCCGCTGGGCCACATGAAGCAGTCTTTCCGCCGCTCGTTGCAAGCGCCGGTCAACCAGCACGGCTTCGGCCTGCCGGACGAGCAACTCGCGCAGACCGCCGAGGTCGCCGACGGTCTCACGATCGGGCACGGCGCCGTGGTAATCGCCTCGATTACAAGCTGTACGAACACCAGTAACCCGGGCCTGATGCTGGCCGCCGGGCTGCTGGCCAAAAAGGCCGTCGAAAAGGGGCTCTCGGTGGGGCCGCACGTAAAGACCAGCCTTTCGCCCGGCAGCCGGGTAGTAACCGACTACTTGGCCAAAACCGACCTGGATCGGCCGCTGGAAGCGCTGGGATTTCACACGGTCGGCTACGGCTGCATGACCTGCATCGGCAACAGCGGTCCGCTGCCGGATGCGGTGGCCGAGGCCGTCGGCCGGGGGAATCTGGTGGCGGCGGCGGTCATAAGCGGAAACCGAAACTTCGAGGGCCGCGTCAACCCGCTGGTGAAAGCCAACTACCTGGCCAGCCCGCCGCTGGTCGTGGCCTACGCCATCGTCGGCACGATCGACATCGATCTGAGCAACGAGCCGCTGGGCACCGGACGCGACGGCGAACCTGTCTATCTGCGAGACATCTGGCCTACGGCGGAGGAGATCGCCGCGACGGTCTCGCAAGCGATCGGGCCGGAGATGTTCCGCGCCTGCTACGAAAACGTCTTCGAGTCCAGCAGCAAGTGGAACGATATCCCGACGGCCGCCGGTGAATTGTTCCCATGGAACGAGAACAGTACGTACATCCGGGAACCGCCATTCTTGCTGGAGATGGCGGCCGAGCCACGACCGATCGAGCCGATCCGCGGGGCCCGGGTGCTGGTGGCGTTGGGCGATTCGGTTACGACCGACCACATCTCGCCGGCTGGCCCGATCCCGGCCGGCAGTCCGGCCGGCGAGTACTTGCAGCAGCAGGGCGTCCAACCGGTCGAGTTGAACAGTTACGGATCACGGCGGGGGAACGATCGGGTGATGACCCGGGGTACGTTTGCCAACATCCGGATTCGCAACCTGTTGGCCCCGGGCACCGAAGGCGGCGTTACCCGCTATTTGCCCTCCAGCCACGAGATGACCATCTATGAAGCGGCCATGAAATACCGCCGCGAAGGCGTGCCGCTCGTCGTGCTGGCGGGCACTGAATACGGCACCGGCAGCAGCCGCGACTGGGCCGCCAAAGGTACACAACTGCTGGGCGTCCGTGCCGTGATCGCTTCTAGCTTCGAGCGGATCCACCGCAGCAACCTGGTGGGCATGGGCGTGTTGCCGCTGGAGCTACCGCCGGGAAAGTCGTGGGAGTCGCTCGGATTGACCGGTGAAGAAACGTTCGACGTTCCCGAACTGAACGACACAATCCGGCCGGGCTGCGATCTGACGATTCGGGCGACTGCCTCGACCGGCACAGTCACTGAGTTCTCGGCCAAGGTCCGCATCGACACGCTGGTCGAACTCGAATACTACCGCAACGGCAGCATCTTGCAGATCGTGCTGTGGAAAGTTGAAAAACGCAGTCGTTGATAGCCTACTATGCCCGCGGGGCCAACTCCTGGTCGACCATTTCCAGGAGGTCCTGGTAATAGCGAATCGCCTCGGCCGGGCTCAGATTAAGAATCGCCTTGCCGTCGGTCTCCCAGTGATTGCGGTCGAATCGGAAGACTGCGGTCCCGGCACGCAGATTGCCGACCAGGTCGCCAAAGCCGGTCAGCGGACCGTCGAACTCGTTCATCGCGACGGTCACTCCCACAAACGCCGACAGTTCGCCTGTACTGCGGTCGCGCACGTAGGCCACGTCGTCCTCGAAATCACAGTCGACCCAGCGCGGCGAGTCGGGTTTGGCGTTGGCCGAAGCCAGTTGGACAAACTTGGCTTCCAGTCGCTCGCGCTGCACGTGGAAACACTTTCTGGCCCGCGCGAATCGAGCCTCGCGCAAAGCCGTTTGGACCGGGCGCCAGACCAGCACATAGGCTGCCATAAGGGCCCCGACGCCCAGAAGAACCAACCATGTCTCAGGCATAGACCAACTCCCGACAACAGGGCTTTGCAATCGAACCAGTATACCTTCATCTATTTTATATCCAATGTGACGCACAAGGCAAGCGGTGCAAGGAGGTAGTCTATTCGTAGTCTATGTTGACTGAAAC
>JAUWHT010000361.1 GCA_030605745.1 Pirellulales bacterium
GTGTGGTGAACAAGTACTGTACAAGATGCGCGCACGGCGCGCAGAAGTTACAACGATAGACTCTAACCCAATCAAACAACTACTCTACTTAGCCGTTACACCAACCTGCGGAAAATCGGGCAAGCCCGGCGGCTAAACTACGCACGCCCGGAAGCTGCCAATATGCGACGGCCTTTTTTGATGGCTTCTTTGCGAGCAGGCTTGGTCAAGTCGAATATCTCGTTCCACATGGTCTCGTCGGCCTCGGTCCAGTTGCGACCGCGCCGGCTCATGGCTATCTTGGCCGTCTCGTAGAGCTTCTTTTTTCCAAAACCCTTGGTTACCGCACCTTCGAGAAACCAGGCAAAGGAAGGGATAAACTTCGGCAGCGGCTTGCCCGTGGCCGCGATCAGTGTCATTGCCCCCACATACGCCCCGGTGTTCAGCAGCGTGCCGATCGAGGTCTTCGCGTGATCGCCGATTAGTGAGCCCACCTTGGTCGAGCCGGTGTCGACGGGCCGTTTGCCGTCGAGGATAACCGACACGCTGGAGTAGTCGTTTTTCAGGTCGCTGTTGGTTGTTAGCGCGCCGAGGTTGATCCACTCGCCCACGTAAGCGTGGCCCAGGAACCCGTCGTGGTACTTGTTCGAGTAACCGTGGATGATCGACTCCTCGACCTCGCCGCCGACGCGGCACATCGGCCCGATCGAGTTCCCCTCACGGCACTTGGCACCGAAGAGGATCGACTTGCAGCCGATGTAGCAAGGTCCTTCGATGCGGGTGAACGGATGAATCTCGGCTTCCTCGTCGATATAGATCGGGCCTTCCGACGCGTCGAGGACGACCATCGGATGCAGCAGCGCGCCCGGGGCGATGTAGATGTCCTTTTGGCTGCCACGAATCGCACACGGCTCCTCGACCGTACCTTCGATGCCGCTGCGGCCGGCCGCTGCGAAGTCCTCGATGAGCTGTTCGGGATTAGCAAGGATCAGGTCCCAGGTGTAATTCCAAACAGGCACGTTGCCTTCGGCCGCCGGAAGCGACCTCTTTGCCGAGTCGAGCAAGGTGTCGATCGACGCGGTATCCAGTTTTGCCAGGTCGGCCTGGGCGATGCGGGCGTAGAGTAATTCACCGTCGGTGTCGGTGGCGAACTGGCTGGGGCCGGTCGGCGAGACGTCGAAGCCGGCCGCCTTTACCCGGGCATCGACCAGCAGCAGATCATCGCCGGTGAGGCTTGCCGGGTCGTTCACCGGCCGGCCGCTCCCGGCGCGGTAGACCTCGGCCATGTAAGGCGGCACGAAGCACGCCACGTCGGCTACACCCAGCTTGTCGAGCAGCTTATCCAGTAGCGACGTCATGCCGCAGCGCAACTCCCAGATCGGCCGGCTCAGTGCGAGCGGGTAGAAGTTTATACGTTTTTCGGTAGGCTGATCGACCAAGATTAGTCGCATGTGCTGTACTCCATGGTTTGCGTCTTGTTTAGCCCCGGTGTCCACGCCGGGCAGCAGCGCCGCGTAAACGCGGCGGCATCACGGTGCGTTTGGCATTTTGTCCTGGATCCATTCGTAGTAATCAAGCATATCCAGCGAGCTGGCCGCGTCGCGGTCGACGATAAACATGGTGTCGCGGTGAAGTTGCAACGCGCTGGCGGTGATCATGCTGGTCATCGGCCCTTCGATCGCCGCGGCCACCGCGTCGGCCTTGTTCTTGCCGTTGGCCAGCAGGATGATCTTGTGAGCTTCGAGGATCGTTCCAACGCCCATCGTGATCGCATAGACGGGGACCTCCTCGGGCGAATCGAAGAACCGGGCGTTGTCGTCGATGGTCTGCTTTGCCAGGGTCTTGATCCGGGTGCGCGATCCGAGCGAACTGCTCGGCTCGTTAAACGCAATATGGCCGTCGGACCCGATGCCCAGGATTTGCAGGTCGATCCCGCCGCACTCGACGATCCGCTGCTCGTACCATTTGCAGAACGCCTCGTAATTGTCGGTTGAACCCGAGGGGATGTAAATGTTCTGGTTGGGTATGTTGACGTGTTTGAACAGGTTCTCGTACATGAAGTAGTGGTAGCTCTGCGTATGTTTTTGCGTCAGGCCCACGTATTCGTCGAGGTTGAACGTGGTGACTTGTGAGAAATCCAACCCTTCCTGCTCGTGCATTCGCACCAGTTCCTTGTACAGTCCCAAGGGGGTGGAGCCGGTGGCTAGTCCCAGGACCGCGTCGGGCTTGGAATTGAGCGTCCTGGCGACCACTCGGGCGGCGGACTTGCTCATTCCCTCGACGTTGTCTTTGACGATGATTTCCATTGGATGAACTCCTATCCTGACTTATTGGATCATTAGGCAGTAAACCCGGCACGCGGGGCAAGCCCCGCCGCTACACGGCGAACTCGGAATCCTAATTCCGAATTCCCAATTCATTCAAGACATTCGGCGATGAAATCCACTGCCGCACCGACCGTCTGCACCGCCAGTGCCGCGTCTTCTTCCATCTCGATGTCGAACTCGGCCTCGAAGGCGGCCACCAACTCGACCGACTGCGTGCTCTCGGCACCCAAGTCGAACACAAAGTGGCTGTCCAACTGGACCATGTCTTCGTCTACACCGAGCACCTGGCAGGTCACTCTGACCACGCGCTGTTGTACCTCGTTTTTGTCCATAGGGTTTTCTCCATAGGTTTTTATCGTTCACCACGGAGGCACGGAGATCACGGAGAAAAGAAAAAGATGTCTATCTTTTATCTTCCGCTTTCCTCCGTGATCTCCGTGCCTCCGTGGTGAACCTGGTGTTGTAGTATTAGTCTCCCAGCCGGATTCGCACGTCGGCCACGGCGTTGCCGATTTCGAGTTCCCCGGCGATTAACGGGTTGATGTCCAGTTCAACAATCCGATCGAAGTCGGTGATCAACTGGCCAACCCGCACCAGGCACTGCTCGATGCTCTCGATGTCGGCCCTGGCGCCGCCGCGGGCGCCTTCCAGCAGTTGATACGCTTTGACCTGGCGGACCATCCGGGCGGCGGTCGCCTGGGCGATCGGCGCCAGACCAAATGTCACGTCCTTGAAAAGCCCCACATAGATCCCGCCCAGGCCGAACATCAGCGTCGGCCCAAATGATGGATCTCGCTTGGCACCCAGGATGACCTCATAACCGTCAGGAATCATTCCGCGGACCAGCATTCCGTGGATCTCCGCCTCCGGCGCCACACTGGCAAGATGGTGGTGCATCCGATCGAATGCGCCTCGCACCGCATCGGCGTCGGTCAGATTTAGCGTCACCCCCTTGACCTCCGACTTGTGCACGATCTGCGGACTGATTGCCCGCAGCACCACCGGGTAGCCGATCTGCTCGGCAAATGCTACCGCCTCGTCCGCGCTGGGACATAGCCTGTATGTCGGAATCGGCAGCCCGTAGGCCTCCAACACGACCAGGGCCTGATCTTCGCTTAGGTAACCGGGCGACGAACTGTCGATGATTGCCCGAGCAGCCTGGTGATCGACCGGCAGAAGTGTGGGCTGCCCGATTGGTTGCCGGCGCCACAGCCGGATTTGCTGCACACTTGCCATGGCGTCGCCTGCCCATTCCGGCAGAATGTAGTGTGGGATGTGGGCCGCTTGCAACAGGCGCACGCCCGAGTGCACGTCGGCCGCCCCCATAAACGAGCAAGCGATCGGCTTGGCGGCCTGTTCGTGAATTCGGCAGATACCCCGGGCAATCGCGTCGATATCGGTCATCGACTGCGGGGTGAGTATCACCAGCGCCTGGTCGACGTTGGGGTCTGCCAGCACGGCCTCTAAGGCGGCGGTGTACCGATCGGCCCGCGCGTCGCCGATCACGTCGACCGGATTTTTCAGGTTGGCCGCCGCCGGCAGCGATGCCCTCAGCGAGGCGGTGGTTGATTCGGCGAATCGGGGGATCGATAGGCCCGCACTGACCGCCGCGTCGGTGGCCATTACGCCCGGGCCACCCGCATTGGTGACGATGGCCAGCCGGTTGCCTTCGGGCATGGGCTGGTAGGCATACATGATGGCCGCGTTGAACATCTCCTCGATGCTGCCGATGCGAATGATGCCCGCCTCGCGGAACACCGCGTCGCAGACCGGGTCCTCGCCGGCCAGCGAGCCGGTATGGCTGGCCGCCGCATCGGCGCCTTGCGGCGTGCGACCGGATTTGATGGCCAGGATCGGCTTGGCATTGTCTCCGCGCGTAACCCGTTGCGCCGCCTCGATCAGCCCCCGGCCGTCACGCAACTCCTCCAGGTACAGCAGGATCACGTCGGTCTGCTCGTCCCGGTGCAGATAGTCGAACAGTTCGATTTCCGTCACGCCCGCCTTGTTGCCAAAGCTGACGAACTTGGAGAAGCCGATCTGTTTCGCCCGGGCGTAATCCAGCACGGCCGTACACAACGCGCCTGACTGGCTCAGAAAGGCAATTCGTCCGGCCGCCGGCATCTTTCGCGCGAACGAGGCGTTTAGCCGTACCGCCGGATCGGTGTTGATCACGCCCAGGCAGTTCGGCCCGACCAGCGAGATGCCGTATTCCGCACAGATATCCTTCAGCCGCTGCTCGCGCTGTGCGCCCTTCGGCCCCACCTCGCGGAAACCGGCCGAGATCACAATCACCGACTTGATCCCCTGCCGGCCGCACTGCTCCAAGGCACGCTCGACTACGTCAGCCGGGAAGACGATCACCGCCATGTCCACCGGGTCCTCGATGTCGACCACGTAGCGGTAGGCCCGGACCGCACAGATGCTCCGCTTACCCGGCGCGACCGGGTAAAGCGTGCCCGTGTAGCCGCTGGAAAGGATGTTGTAAAAAATGTCATAAGGGACCGTTCCCCGCGTGGGCGTAACGCCCACCACCGCCACGCTCCGGGGTCTGAAAATCCCGTCCAACGGGTGACCGGTGCTCTCCGAAGCGTCCGGCTGCAATAACTCGGGCATGACAGTCGTGGCCATTAGTGATCCCTACGTCTGTTTGGAACTTAGGCAACTCGCAGAAAATAATATGCCGAGTCAACGCGAATATCGAACAAGATATTCATTGTCACGAGTAAATCGCTGGTATGCTAATTCTTGCGAGTTGCCTAGCGAATCCCAGCCGCCCCCTTAAAGGGGGATATCTGTTTAGAACCCATTAGTTTGAACTATTGCAGATTGGACGTCAACCCTCCGGCCGGTTCCTTGATTGCTACTACAATAGCTTCCGGAACTCCTGCGGCGTGAGGTCCGCGTCACGTGCTATGGCGCCCATCGTGAAGGCATTGACGGGGCTGTGCCGTGGAACAGTAAGGGAGTTGATTCCGGGGATCTTCGGCATCCTACACCGTGACCTCTTCTTCGGTAACGGTAAAGATGGCTTTTTCGCCCTTCTCAGCAGCCAGCCACTGACGAATAGCGTCGCGAATGTTCTCCAGCGCTTCCGCCTTGGTCTTGCCCTGGGAATGGCATCCTTTCAGGGCCGGACAGCTTACCGAAAATCCCTCCTCACTTTCAATGAGTACGATGCGGTAGTCCATGTTTTCTCTTCCTCCAACTCCTCAATTACCAGGCATTCTACCCTGAATGGCGGTCGGCCAAAAGGTGGGCCTCGCTTCGCTCGACCCAGCCTACGTCTGCCTCCTGCCAGCGAGGCCGTAACGCCGGCGTTACGGCCCAAATACTAAGTGTCCATAATGGCTATTGGCGGATTTCGGCCCCGCTGTGTCGTTGGCACCGTTGCCATAAGCTGTTTGGTGAGCGGCACTTGCGAAAACTTCCGGAAATCTTTTCGGAAATGCGCCTTAAACCCCATTGACGATCCCATTGTAGGGCGATAGGGTAGCTATTGAGATTGAGTATCATTCTTGCCGCAAGGATGTTGGCCGGCTCGGCCTCTCCGGCCAATCCGCCAGCCAGCTACTCTGCGGTATTCAGTTCGTCAGTGGAATCTTGATTTTGGGTGGTTGATAACATTTCTCAGAAGTGGTATTTTATCGACCATGGTTGAGACTGAGTCTTAGAGGCAATCTCATGCGCACGGCAACCGTAACGCCGGCGTTACGAAACATGCTCACTTCCGAACACCTGAAGCGACTTCGAGCCTTCACGCTCGTCGAGATGCTTGTGGTAACTGTCATCATCGCAATGTTGATCGGCCTGTTGACGCCTGCGTTACTGGGCGCTCGCGCGGGGGCACGACTCACTCAATGCACGAACAACCTGCACGAAATCGGCATAGCCACGCACGTCCATCGCAACCTGGGGGCCGGGCTGTTTCCCACTGCCGACCAGACGGGGAACTTTTGTTACCGAATGGCACCGGGGCAGAAGAGTCGGCGGGACCGCGGGGCGCTTCCAGAAATATACGGGCTGGAAGCGTTCTTCGTGAGAAAGCATCTAATGCCCAGGAACAGCGGAGTTTGGGTATGCCCGTCGCAGCCGGAATGGATGAGGGAATATGGAAACACGTATGCGTTCAGCGTCGCAAGAATGCTGGCCACACGCCCCGAGCCCGACAGGTTGGCCATGCACCTCTGCGTGTGGGATAACTTCACCGTCTATCCGGGGTTGAGTGGATTTCGTGGTCCGTTCAAGGGTTACTCGATTCCCCAATATCTGCGCGAGTATCCACACGTGTCGTGGATGGGGCGTCGCGGGTACAACGCGCTGTATTTGGACGGGCACGTCGAGTACAAGTCATTTGGGGATTAGGGATTGGGGATTAGGAAGATGAACAAGGCTCGACAACTATCAGCGGGAAGTTTAGTGGGAGCGGTAGTTGGGGCAGCCTGGCTTGCCATGGTATGGGTTTCCGGCTACGGCCTCGGCGTGTTGTCGTTGGTCTTGGCGGTGCTGGTGGGTTTGGGTTTTCGCATTTTTGCGGACGAGTACGGCGGTATTCTGCCGGGCGCGGCGGCGGCCCTGGTCACGGTGGTCGTGGTCCTGGCCGGTCGGACGATCACCAGCCCGACGATCGCCGAGAAGCGGGCACACCAAGACGTGCCGGCCGAGGCGTCGGACGTGTCGTCGGACGAGGCGATGCTGATGGCCATGGCCGAGGACCTGTTGCGGGAACGCATCAACGAAGGCGAGCCGATCGACTGGCCGGCGGGAGTGGACGCCGCCCCGGAGGCTGGCGTGGTGACCGTGGAGAGAAAAGAGGATTTCCCGGCCGACGTCTGGAGCGAGGCCGCCGATCGCTGGAAGGCGATGAGTGATGAAGAAAGGCAGCGCATTGTCGAAGTTCGGGCCCGGCTTATCGAGCAGTCGCTGGGTCCGGACGCGTCCGGTGGGCCGGTCGGTCGGATCGGCTTTGCCGGCCTTGGCTGGGCCTGTTTGGCGGCCGTCCCGGCCTTTTTCGTGGGCAGTCGGATTGCGGCGTGACACGCCGTGACAACGGAACCATGATGGAACCGTGCAGCAGAACGGATTGAGTTCGTTGACATTCGGCAAACGGACCGGCTCGTGGCGGTGTGTAGCCGCCGTTTTGGGTCGGCCGGGTTGCCACAAAATCAGGAGGACTTGTAATGTGTAACGTGTGTAATGTGTGTAGTACTGTGCTTCGGTTTGCGGCATGTTCGGCCGCAGTGTTGATTCTGCTAGCTTACGGCGGCGGAAAGGCGGCTGCGCAGGACGTGATGGTCGAGCATTTCCAACGCTCGATACTCCCAGGCGCGTCCACGCGCATCGGAGGTTTTACCTATGACGGTGTCAACGACCGCTTCTGGGTGGCCGGCTTCACCGGCATCGGCCAGGAGATCGCCAAGGCGAACGTGACCTCCGGCGACAGCCGCATATTGACCTACAGCGGCGGAACGTGGGGCGGCGCTACGTTCACCGGTGACTACGGCATCCAGGAAACCAACTGGACCAAGTTCGTGCGTTCCACAAGCCTCACCGACAACGGCGGCAACGGAACGTACCATGCGGATTGGAGTGGCCAGGCCACGCCGGGCAACATCCGGCTCAATCCGAATACCCTCACCATCGGCGGGATTACCTACGATCCCGGCACCATCGGTATCCTCACCGACGCAATGTACGTTAAGCACAAGGAGGGCGGCTCGTGGGTGTACGAGATGGAACATTCCAAGGCGGTCTACGCCTACGACTTGCGGGACGTCACGACCTCGCCGAATCCCGGCCGCGACCACAATAGCAACAATGTCATCGATTGGAACGACGTGTTCGACAAAGTCAGTTCCAGAAAGGACTTCATGGACGTGGCGGGCACCACCAGTCGCACGCTGAACATCGGCCGCGACTTCGTGTTCTCCCAGGACAACAGCAACTACATCTATATTAACGTCTCCAGCAGCGATACCAGCGGTTTCTGGCGAGCGGACCTGACCGCAAGCGGCACGGCGGCCCTGAACAGAATCCTGCCCATCCCCAACAAGCCGATGGTCAACTGCGAGCCGGGCATCGTCCACACGTCGACCTTCGACTACGACCTGGACGACCCGATGACCGGCGACCAGATCTTCTTCGACACCTCCTCGGCCAACGGTGCGGGCGTTCCGAGGGGTGGTATCGCCTACATCGTCCACAATACCACGGCCGGCACTACATCTTCCGTCCGGACGCTCGTTCCCAGTTCAAGAGTTCAGAATCTAATCGGCCTGGACGAGGCCGGGATGTACTCGATCGCCTTCGACGGCGACAGGAACTTGTATTTCTACGAAACTGAGGGCGACGGCCTATTGAAGCTCGACCCGCAGGGCCGACTGACCGCCGTTGCCAGCAAGGAGCAGCGAAACTGGTTCCAGAAGCAGCACAGCCCCACCGGCGGCACCCACTCCATCATGCTCGACATGCAGGCCCGGACAGTCAATGTCGACAAGGACGGCGCCGGCGGCAACCCCGCCTTCGACGTGACGGAGGTCCTCTACAGCGACTCCGCGTTTGACACGCCCATTGGCGTGCTAGCCTTCAAGACGGGGGACTTCAACCGGGACAACCAGGTCACGGCCGATGACACCGCGCTGTTCATCCAGCAGTACAACAAGGACGTTACCGGCGGGTTGGAGCGGGGTGCGGCCGACTACGAGGGCTACCTCAATGCCGATCTGAACGCCAGCGCAGTGTACGACGAGGATGTGGGCGCCGACGGTGGCGTCAGTGCCGATGCCGTCGACAACAAGGACCTGCTGATCCTGTTCCAGCACATCAACAAGGTGGCCGGCGACGTCAACCTGGATGGTGAGGTGGACGCCCTCGACGAGGCGATCATCAACCAGAACATGGGCGCGGCGGGCAACTGGCTCAAGGGTGATTTCAATCGCGATGGCATGGTCAACGCCGCCGACATGGCCCTGTGGACGGCCAACAACGGCACGTCATATACGCTCGAGGGATTCGATCCGGTCGCCGGCTACACCGGCGGTGCCACGGGCGCCTGGGCCGACGTGCAGAAGGCCAACACCGACCCGGTCGACCCCGACACGCTGGCGACCATCGACCGGTCGGCCGGCACAACCGTGACCGGCCCGGCCACCGACACGATTGCCGCCCATCTGACCATCGGCAACAACGGGACCGGAACGGCCACGGAGTTGCAACTCCAGGACGGAGTCACGCTGAGCCTGACCGAGGGCGCGCTGGTCCGCTCGACCGGCGTCCTGCAAGGCGGCTCCGACGCCACGCTAAAGCTCGGCAGCCCGGGCTACATCGGCTCGCTGGCCGTCGAGGGCGGCTCGGTCTCCGGCTCGTTTGCCGTCGAAGGCAGCTTGTACTTCAACAGCACGGCCGACCAGACCATCGCCGCCAGCTTCGCCGACAACGGCGCCGACGCCGCTGGTATCACCAAGATGGGCGCCGGGGTTCTGACCCTCACGGGAGAGAATACCTACACCGGGTGGACCAAGGTCGAAGGCGGCACGCTCAAACCGGGCAGTGCGGACGCCATTTCCGAGACCACGGCGATGTTGGTCCACAACGATGCGGCCTTCGACCTGAACGGATTCGACGTGTCTATCGGCTCGCTGAACAGCCCATCGAGCAGCTACGACAAGGGCGACGTGCTGTTGGGCGCGAACACCTTGACCGTTGGTCTGGATGACACCGACAGCCGGTTCTACGGCGCCATCAGCGGCACCGGCGGGCTGGTCAAGAAGGGCGCCGGCACGTTCACCCTCCGGGGGTCCGGTAATACCTACACCGGCGGCACCACCGTCGACGAAGGTACCCTGGCGATCGATTCCGGAAACGATCGGCTTCCCACCGATGGCCTGTTGACCGTCAATGCCGGCGGCACGTTCGACCTGTACAGCCGAAGCCAGGAGGTCGGCGGGCTGGCCGGTGATGGCACGATAACCAATAGCAAGACGACCACCGATACCCTCACGGTCAACCAGGCCGCCGGGACGAGCACCTTTGCCGGCTCGATTACCGGCGATACCTTCGTCTTGTGCAAGAGCGGGACCGGGACGCTGGAGCTGACCGGAACCAACACCTACGGCGGCGGTACGGAGATCGACGGCGGCCTGCTTCGGGTCACCAGCAACGCCAACCTCGGCGCGCCGGGTACGCCCGTCGAGATCGCCGACGGTGCAAGGCTGGAGGCCAGCGGCACTATTGACCGCCACCTGGTGGCCGGGGGCGGCGGCGCCTATCTGACCGCCAACGGCAACCTGAACGTCGGCAATATAGCCAGCCCGACCGGATTCGACTTCAGCGGTATCGTGGAAGTGGGCAACCACATGGTGGGCCTGGCCGACGCCGACGCGGCAGAGGTGAAATACGCCAACCTCGACGGCGGCACGCTGTCGAGCTTCAACGGTATCGAACTGGTCGCCCTCGCCTACGTCTGCGGTGGAGGCATCGTCAGCGGCAACGTACACTCGACCAGCACCGCCAGCATCGTCGGCAACGGCCCCGGCGAAGAACTCGATTTCACCGCCGTGCTCAGCGGCCAGTGGGCCCAGTTCGAGTATGTGGTGGTCTCGGGTTTACTACAGGCGGGTGATAGCCCGGCCTTTGTGCCGTTGGGGCCCGGCGTTACCCTCGCGGACGTGGAGATCAAGGTCTCCGGCAGCGAGGACGGCACGGTCGGCCCGGCGCCCGACTACGATTTTACCGCCGGTGACTACACCCAGTTCTACGTCTACGGTAGGGAGGAGGGACAGACACCGCATCCCACGACCCTCAACGGCCCGGTCAAGCTGCTGTCCGACCCGGACTTCCCGGCGTTCGACTCGCTGGTGGACATAGGGTTCGGTGACGAGTTCGTGCTGTTCCAAACGGGCCCGTACGAAGTGGTGGGGCCGCCGCCGGGGTTCATCCCCAGCGTACGCGTGCCGGGCGAACTCTGCTATGGAGACCTCTTCAGTATCGACTTCAGCGGCCTGCCGCTGGCCGAGGGACTCTACTGGGCGATTGCGGAGCAGTCGATCAACGGGCTGATCGTGACGGCCGTTCCCGAACCGGCCACGCTGGTAATGCTCATCGGTGGCGTGCTGTCTCTGGCCGGTTATTACTGTTGGCGGCGGCGGAGGAGGCGGGCTTGAACAGCCGCAAGGAGTTGTAACACAATAACTCGATCAATTGGGTGGCACGCCCAGAACGAAGTGATGGGCGTGGGGGCTGGAAAAACACGCCCTTCGCTCTGCTCAGGGACGTGCTACCCAGTTGCCGATTCGGTCAAGTTATTCTGGAGATGCTAATGATATTCAGCAGGACGTTGTTTCTTCTTGCGCTTTCGTTGTTTCTTTTCGGGCCCGTTCTCGCCCGAGGCGAATCGGCCGAAGAGACGTCTGCTCGCGCTGGCAAAGTCCTTGCGCTTCGCAAGCGGCTCGATGTGGAAAAGGACCCGGACCAGTGGGTGCGCATCGCTCGCGCTCTGCACGTCTACTATCTCCGTCGGGAGATCTACGGCGAAGCGCTCGCCTTGGACCGTCGAATCCACAAGAGGCTCCGGAGCGGTCTTTCCGCCTCGTTGCTCGCTCAAACACTAATGGCCAAGGGCGACAACGCCGAAGCCGCGCGGATCCTGGCCGACCTTCCCGACGAGCAACAGGGGATGGGCACCCGGGCCACGCGCGTCATTGCGCTTGCCCGGACAGGCCGCAACGACGAAGCACTCAAGGCTGCCCGGAGGGTTTCCTTGCCGGAACACCTTTGTCCGGGCAAGGCGTTCCTGCTGGCGCGGATGAACGCCGCGCTCGGCGCCAACGAAGAGGCCGCCAGGCTGCTCAAAAAGGCATTTGCGGCTGCGCCGGGAAGCCGGTTGGCGACGTTCAAGCAATCCGCCAGACGGTGCCCAGAGTTTAAGGCCCTTTTCCACGATGAGAAATACGCCTGGGTCCTTCAGGTCCAAGCTGAAAATGCCCAGCCGGATCACGACCACGACCACGGTCACGGCCCGGGGGGCCACTGCGTCGGTTGTCCTTGCCAGGATCGTATCCAAGATATCCCTACCAAGGATCAACCGGAGCCGGGAGTGAAAATTGCAAATTGACAATTGACAATTGAAAATTACAAATTGGTGACGATTGCCGTCGTTGGGCTGATGGCGGCGCTGCCGGTGCCGGCCGGCCCACGGCAGCCAATAGTGGCGGCCGAGTTGACTGCCGAACAGTACCGTGCAATTTGGTTGCGGAACGTCTATTCCAGGCCGCCGGGGGACTGGCCGCCGCCGGTGGTGGACCCATCGGTCAAGTGGGTGGAGTTGGGTCTGCGGCCTGCGATGAAACATCCCACAGAGAATCCTTACTCCGAAGAAAAGGCCAAGCTTGGCAGGCAACTGTTCTTCGATCCGCGTCTGTCCGGCAGCAAGAAGATCACCTGTGCCACGTGTCACTCCCCGGATTCGGGCTGGGCAATCGATTGGAAAACCTCGTTCGGCAGCGATCCGGGAGTGATAGGTCGAAATCCACCCGGATTGCTGAACTCCGGTTTCTCTACCCATTTCTTCTGGGACGGCCGCGCCGACAGCCTTGAAGAGCAGGCCCGCAAGGCGATCCTCAACAGGGAGGAAATGGACGCCACCGAAAAGCTCGTCACCCGCCGGCTGCAAGACGTGGCCGAATACCGGGAGAAGTTCAAGCGGATATTTGGTGCAGACAGGATCACGCTCGGGGACGTCGCGAAGGCACTCGCCACGTTTGAGCGAACGCTGGTCGGCGGCGAAAGTCGGTTCGATGCCTTCTTGAAGGGAAACACCATAGCGCTATCCGACGAGGCCGTTTTCGGTTTGCACCTCTTCCGCACCAAGGCCGGCTGCATGAATTGCCATTACGGTCCGAACTTCTCGGACAATCAGTTTCACGACCTTGGTCTGAGCTACTTCGGCCGCAAGCTGGAGGACCTCGGCCGCTACTATGTGACCGGACGGCCCGCCGACGTGGGACGGTTCAAGACGCCGACGCTGCGCAACGTGGCCCGGACTGCCCCTTATATGCACAACGGGCGGTTCCACCTGAAGGGCGTGCTCAAAATGCACAACGCAGGCATGCCGACTCTCCGGCGCAAGGAACACCAAAAGGACGATCCACTGTTTCCCACCAAGTCGCCGTTGCTCCGGCCCTTGAACCTCACCAATACGGAGTTGCACGACCTGAAAGCCTTCTTGGAATCGCTCAGCGAGCCGGGGCTATTGTAGGCCGAGTCAGACCGTAACGCCGGCGTCCCGCCGGCCACGTTGTGCCGGCGAGACGCCGGCGTTACAACCGTCAATGTCCCAAATACTAAGTGTCCACAATGGCTTTTGGCACTGCGAAGTCGTTTGGGCAGTTGTCATAACCTGTTTGGTGAATAGAACTTAGGACAACTTTGGAAAATTTTTCCGAGAGTACGGGCCAAAGCCAATTGATGATCCGTTGGCGAGTGGATACACTAGGAGCACTGAGATTGAGAATCAGTCTCAGCGGTATTAAATAGGGCCGGCGGCCAAGGGCAAGTTTTGCACCAGCCTCGACCGCCGGCGGTACGGACAACCACAGATGGTTGCCGCAGAGGAAGTATAGCTTCATCCGGCGCGGCTGTCAATCATTCGGCGCGCCAAAAAAGCACGTCCTTTGCGAATCTCTCGCGGTTGTCCCCCACAATGTCCTGCCCCGGACTCGCCACAGCGCATGACGCGCTCCGGCGAGCGATGGGCCTTCAGTGAAAGAAGTGACCGCCTGCAAAGAAAAACTTCGATTTGAGTGGCGTTGTTTTGTCGTTTTTCGTTTCGTGAAGTCTCATTTACAGGAGAAAAAAATGAGAAAGTTGCTTATCGGTTGTTTGATTGTTGCTGTCTGCGCTTCCGTCCCATCAGCCGCCGTGGCACTGAGTCTCGGCACCTGCACCAACACCGGCTACACCTTTATGGGCGGGTGGATGGTGTATCAAACTCCTCCGAGCACAAAAGACTACTTCATGACCAGCAATTCGCCGGTCGCCGGAACCTATTGGGGGTTCGGCTGGCTGAAGTTTGGTGATCTTCCCACCAGTGTGGTCGATAAGGCATGGCTTTCGCTGGACTATTACAGGGACATGACCGCGCCGCCTACGCCCGGCGACCCAGTGGATGTCGCCATTTACGCGGTGGACGCGGACGTGGCGGGGATTACTGCCGCTAACGTTGCGGACTTTAAGGATCACCATATTGTCGGCAGCGCGGTTGCTACCTACACGTTTACCGAGTTAGGCATCGGGTGTTGGGAGATCACCGATATTGTGAACGACTGGATCACAGGCGACAACTACGGCCTTGCCGTGATTGGATGGGACGATGTGCCCCAACCCCCCGTCCAAACGCACAACCTGTACTTCGCCGGCCTGCCGGGCGGCGGCGGCGGCGCCTTCGCCCCGACGCTCGCAACCGACTGTGTCCCCGAGCCGGGCACGATCGCTTTGCTGTGCTCGGGCGGCCTGGTACTGCTGTGGCTGGCGTTTCAACGCCGCAAGCGGCTTAAGGAGGCATGAGTGTAGGCAATCCGGCGGGGACAGGTGCCTTGCAGGCAGTTCATCCCCGCCGGTCTGAATAAGGAAAAAATATGTTGAAAGCAAAGAACGTTGTAATTATCCTTGTGCTGGGATGCCTGATGCGGCCGGCCGCACACGCGGCAACAACCGCTTGTCCGGTGGAGGCCGATACGCACATCCTCCACGGCCACGGCATCAACGGCGGCTATCCGGATTGTGGTGTAGCCAGAGCAACTAATTGGGTTGGAGCCAACGCCCTGTTTCGCTTTGACCTGTCGGGCCTTGAGGGATACGGGGCTGACGAGATCATTTCGGCCACCTTCAAAGTGTACACCGCTCAGGGCTCCGGCATGATGTCGCATCCGATGGCGCCGGCCGGCACGAGGCAGCGGGCCGAGGTCCTCGCGCTGCGGACCTGGGGATATAATCATCCTTACAACGTGACCTTTTGGACAGAGGCCGGTACGGGCGATTATCAACACGGCTACATCGACGGGACCACGGAGACTCAAACGGGCCTGCCGAACATCTACGACCCGGGCGATGTCGGCGGGGTTGACCCGTACTATTACGAGGATTGGGGGTTGAATCCGGGTAACCCCAGAACGATTCTCAGTCACGACACCGGTCCCTACACCTGGGCGTCGGTGGACCTTACCGACTTCGTTAAGGCCTGGCTGCCCGGCGGCGATCTTGATGTCCCCAACAACGGCATCCGTATCCACGACCTGGGCGGATGGAGCGGAAATCCCGATCCCGAGTTCCCGGAGGAGTACGAGTGGGGCTGGTACTTCTACACCAAGGATGTTGGTGGAGACATCCCTCTGGGCACCGATCCACACCCTGGCCCCGGCTATGTCCCCCGCCTGGAGGTCGACATCATCCCCGAGCCGGCCTCCCTGGCGTTGCTCGTCGCGGGCAGCTTGGCGCTGCTGTGGAGACGCCGGAAGCGGCTGCGGACAACGTGAGTCGACCGGCTCCGGCGAGGGCAGTCCAGCCGTAAGGTGTTTAGTGGCCGGTACTTACGAAGATGCCCGAAAATTTCCTCGGCAGATCACTGAGCCCCTGGACAACCTGTTGGCCAATTGTTAGCTTGGTTGATGAGTATGAGTCTGATACGCAATTTCAATAAAGAGCGGCAGGGATTGGGGATTAGGGATTGGGGATTGGAATCACGCCTCCCAGATTAACTCTAATCCCTAATCCCCTGTTTCCACTGAGGTATCGAGATGACAGCCGACGCCGACAGGCCCCTACACGGTTTTACGCTTGTGGAGCTTTTGGTGGTGATTGCGATCATCGGCATCCTGATCTCGCTGCTGCTGCCGGCCGTTCAATCGGCCCGCGAGGCGGCGAGACGAATGCAATGTGCGAACAACCTGAAACAGATTGCGCTAGCCGCGCATCTGTATGAAAACACCTACAAGCACGTGGTGCCCGCCCGCCTGGAGGGGGATTACGGCAGCACGTTTTTCATACTGCTGCCGTTTCTGGAGCAAGCGGCATCGTACGTGCAGTTCGATCCGGAGAAGGGCATTCTGGATCCGGCGAATGGCGGCGTGGCCGAGACACGGATCCCCACATACCTTTGCCCGTCGATGGTCGAGCGGCGAAAAGTGCCGGATTTCGAGTGTACGGGCGAATTCGGCGCACCGGGCAGTTACGCAGTCTGTACCGGAACCAAGCATACGCTGCTTCACCATACCGGTGTGATCATCAGGCCCGAAGAAGGGCCGATACGTATTGTTCATATCAGAGACGGCACGTCAAACACCCTGATGTTCGGGGAGTTCGATTACGGGCTGAAAAACTTCTACTGGCAGGAGAACTGGCTGGGTTGCTCGCCGCCCAGACCGAACGAGAACGCCTGGGGGCACTCGCAGTGGGCGGTAGGGGTCCACGGGGGCGGATGGACCTGGGGATCGACATTCGGGTCGTTCAACCCCGACGAGTATATCCTCGGGCAGACATACCGTCACAACTTCCGCAGCGAGCATCCCGGCGGGGTCAACTTCGCCCTGGTCGATGGTTCGGTTCGATTCATCGGCGACACCATCGACGCCGACCTGCTGGATGACCTGGCTACGCGTGCCGGAGGAGAGGTGATTTCAGGTGACTATTAGTACTACAATTCAAACTCGGTGGTGTTTTCCTCACCTGTGGCGTGCCGGGGTGGTTGCTTGCCTGATACTGGCCGGTTGCAGCGGCCCGGAGGACTTGGAGAGGGTGGCCGTCGAAGGCAACGTTACCCTGGACGGGGCGCCATTGGCTAAGGGCACGATCCGCTTTGTGCCGCAACGGCCCGCCTACGGCCCCAGGGTCGGCGGGCCCATCGTGGACGGACGTTACAAGATCGAGCGCGCTGGGGGGCCGGTCGTTGGGACAATGTGTGTAGAGATTTGGCCGGACGAGAGCGACATGTTGCGCTACGCCCTCACCCATCCAGCTAAACGCAGCAAACGCAGCGATGCCGAGTTTCTTGCAGACCAAATTCCTGCCCGGTACAACGACCAGTCGACCCTGGTGGTCGAAACAACTGTCGAAGGTCCCAACGAGTTCGATTTCGAGTTGACAAGTGTTCAGTAATGATTGATATGGAATCTGCTGCAGAGTGCTACGACCGCGCGAAAACTCTCTACAAGGACGGGTCGCTTAAAGAGGCCCTCCGACTGGTTGAGAGTGCATTAGAGCATTACCCCGATGAAGGCCGGCTGTGGGAGATGCTTGGGATCACCCACCATGCCCTGCGGGAATTTGCGCAGGCCACCTCGGCGCTGGAAACGGCCACCATGTTGGCGCCGCTGTCGCACGCCGCTCAGATTGCGCTGGCCAGTTGTTATCTGGTTAGCAAGCACCTCGAGCCGGCCAGATCCATTTATGAGCACCTGGCTTCGCTGCCCGACGTTCCTACGCACCTGTTGCCGAACCTGGCTGCGGGTCTGGGCCGCCTGGGTGAACTGCATCTGGCGCTGGACGTACACCGCGAGCGGGCACATCGGGAACCTGACTGTGATAAGCCGTTGTTTGCCGTGGCCCAGTATATGCACCGGCTTGGCTATCCCGTCGAACTGATCGTACCCATCGTGCAGAAGGCCCTCGAGCTTGCCCCAGATCGGATTCTGTACCGGGTTGATTTGGCGCTGCTGCTTCAGCAATGCGGCGACCACGAGCAAGCGTATCAGCTTCTGACCGCAGTGGTGCCGGACCAACTGGCGACCGTCCACTGCCCGCCCCGTTTGCACGGGCTGGTCAAAATCTTTGTTCTGGCGGGTGACGATGCGCGCTTGAACGTTTGTGAGTCCAAGCTGTCCGAAATTACCAAGAAACGAAAAGTGACCGGACAATAACAATGAAAGGAGAAGTTTTCAATGGCAAATGTGCGACTATTCTACGGAAGTACGACCGGCAACACGGAGCGCGTGGCGGAATTGATCAAGGCGGAGATGGGCGACGCCCTCTCGTCGGTCACCAACATCGCCGGTGCGGCGCCCAGCGATCTGGCCTCTGCGGATGCTCTGATCCTCGGAGTTTCCACCTGGGAAGCCGGCGAACTCCAGCAGGACTGGGATTCCTTCTTTCCGAGTATAGATCAGATAGATTTCAGCGGTAAGAAGGTGGCCCTGTTCGGGCTGGGTGACGGTGTGGGGTTTGGCGGCGAGTTCTGCAACGGACTCGGAACGCTTGCCGCAAAGGTCAAGCAGCGTGGTGGCGAGTTGGTCGGCTCCGTGTCCACGGAGGGCTATGAGTTCGACGATTCTTCTGCCGTTGAGGGCGATCAGTTTGTAGGCCTGGTCATCGACGAAGACAACCAACCGGAATTGACCGAAGACCGGGTCAAACAGTGGGTGCAAATCATTCAGCCTGCGTTGGCAGGTATTCATCCGTGAACTCAGTGCGATTGCTGCCTACCACTGGCGTTAAGTGTAATAAAAGGTACGATTCCATGAAAATTTGCTGGCTGCTGGTTTTGCTGTTCGTGGCGACACGCCTCGTCGTTGCTGAAGACAACGATGGACGGTGCAGCTTTTGGGTCGATATGAATCGGGGCGAGCCGGTGCCATACGAAGACATTCTGGAGGACCTGGCGGGCGTCCGCGTCATCTATCTTGGCGAGTGTCATCGCCTTGAGCGCCACCACCAGATCCAGGCGCAGATTCTTACCGACTTGGCGCAAAGGGGGCTGCCGTTGGTTCTTGGCTTGGAACAAATGGAGTCTTTTCAGCAGTCCACCCTTGATCGGTACAACAAGGGGGAGATCGACTTCGATCAATTGGTGCAAGCCACCCGGTGGTCGGAACGTTGGCCGAATTGCCGACAGTACAGGCCGATCCTGGAATCCGCCCGTAAATTCGGTGTGCCGATCCTGGCCCTGAATGCCAGAAAGGAAACGATTCGACAAGTCGCCCGCAGCGGTGGAATCGACAAAATGAATCCGCAGGCAAGGAAGGAACTCCCGCCGGATATTCAGCGGGAAGACCCACTTTACGAACAGCTATTGAACCTCCGGATGATGGTCCACATCGTGGCAACACCCGAACGTTTGCGTCCGATGTTCGAGGCACAGATTTCCCGCGACGAAATGATGGCGTCCGTGCTGTGCTCATTTCTTCGGTCCCAACGGGGTCAAGGCCGGACGGCCATTGTGCTGTGCGGGTCGGGCCACGTCTCGTACGGTCTGGGAATGCCGGCCCGAGTTCGACGGCGACTGCCCGGCGTCAAAGACCGGATCATTCTGCTTTCCGAGAGCGGCGACGTTAAGCTTTCGACCAGAGAACAGGCCATGGCACGCGAGATTAACATCACGCACGAACAGTTACGTAACATCGACAAACCGATTGCAGACTATCTGCATGCGACGAGTCTCAAACAGAAACCGATTCCACAGAGCAAAAAGAAGGAGAAAAAGAAATGTCACACGAAAGAATCCGTACGCTCGCCATCCTAAGTGTTTGCATGGGGTTAGGCGTCTCCGGCGCCTCGGCCCATACCACGTGGATCCAGAGCACGGACTATCGGCTCGAAGAGCCGGGGGCGACCAGGGTGTTTCTCAACTGGGGGCATCATCTGCCCATTGACGATCCGATCTCGCACGAACAGATCAAGAACATCGTGCTCTACACCCCCGACGGCCGGCGCATTGCCCAGACCATCAAGCCAGGCAAGTCGTACCATCCCACCATCCTGGAGCTTGACAAACCGGGGTCATATGTCGCCGGCTTCGAGATGAAGCCCGGCTACTACACCATGTACGTCAGCCGCAACGACAAGAAGGTGTATCACAAGCGTGCCTCAATGAGCGAACTGGCCGACGAGGCCACCCGCATCATCTTCTCGGTTTACTACTCGCAGTTCGGCAAGGTGCTTTTGGACGCGGGGCCGGGCGACGACACGGCGCTGCGGCCGATTGGCCACGGCCTGGAAATCGTCCCTGAGACTCATCCGGCCAGGCTCGCACCGGGAGATACTTTCCGCTTCCACGTGCTGCGGGACGGAAAACCCCTTGATGGGCCAGCGACCCTCGACGTCAGTTACCTGGGTTACTCGACTGGTATAGACGATTTCTACATCAAGAACCGCTCGCTCTCCGGCGGGCACGGCTCATTCGACGTTTTCAAAGCCGGGGTCTGGTACGTGCGCGTAAAAACCAAGGCACCGGCCACGCCTGAACAGAAAGGAAAGTGCCAAGGGCTGACTCACACCGCCACCCTCGTCTTCCAGGTGGATGAAACACTCCGGGAATTCAGCACTGTGGGAGGCGACTCTGTGGGAGGCGACTCTGTCGGCGACTGAAACAGGTTGGTGATCCGGTCGTCAACTTGTCTACACAACATCCCACAAAGCCGCGACCGGTGGTCGCGCCTACAAAGCCGCGAGTGGAACACAACCCCTTCGGTTCTAGGGAGTGAGGACTTCAAGCTCGTCAAACCGCTCGAAGTGCAACCGGTCGAAAGTGTAGATTCTCGCCACGCCGTTGCCGAGTATTGTGGCGGCAAGCTGGACGTCGAAGATGCCGGCGCCGCTCACCGGATGTTGCCGGCGCGGCACACCGCGTGCTGTTCCGATTCTTCATAAACTGGAAATGTAGCAACCAGTGGTATCGTGTCAACGTCACCTGTTTTCGGCGCGGGACCTCACTTGTCTAGTGCCATTATGATTCCGAATGTGGCTGCCGCTGCGATTGAGGCCACAACGACGGCAATCGCGAAATCGAGCAGTCCCAGAAAAGGCATCCCGCCGCGAAGGATCGTCAGTAGGATTATGCACAGGATGACGGTCATGTTAAAGCTGATCGCGGCGAACATACCCTGGCGACGGATCTTCTCGTCTTGTGAGAGGTACTTGCGCTGGCGCTTCGGCACTGGTGATTTGGCGGCTGGTTCCTTCGAGGAGGCAGCCCCGGCGGCTTCGCGCGGGAAGTGCTTGGCCACCGCCGCGTTCACACTCGATGCCGTACACAACACCGTTCGCACCGGCATGCCGAAGCGCAGGCGAAGCTCTTCTTCCACGTCGGGGACCAGCGGGTTAGGCGAGGCCGTCAACAACTGGCCCGAGTCGATCATCACCGGCACACAGGAATGCTGTCTGGCCAGCGTCGGCGGCACCTGGGGGATCAGCCGCTCGTCGATCCCGACGTCTTCGAGTTCGATGTACGGCAGCCCCATCGACTCGGCGTAGGCCAGCATGACCACGTCCGCTGCGGCCATCTTCTGCTGCACCAGAGCGTCGCGGACTTCCAGGCCGACCGCATCGGCGTAGTCTCGGGCCTTCGTGAGTTGCGCCTGATCGATGACCTTTCGGGCGAGCAGGATTTCTTCGAGGCTATGCCGCAGTCCTTCACCCGCCTCTTCCCGTCCCAGTGACGCGTCATACTCGCGCTTCCGCCGCACGTCGGTCAGGCAGAGCATAGCCCTGGTCAGCTCGCCCAGCAACTCCTGCGACTGGCGGGCGTAATCACCGGTAGCGAATTTGCGCACGTGCGAGTTCATCTTCCGATAATGGGAGCGTATCTTCGCCGTGTCGTCGTCGAAGGTCTTAAGCCGCAAGAGTTGGTAGCAATTCAGCGGCCGGGCGGTTTCGGTAATACCCAGCCAGTCGCGATAGATGTCGAGTTCTTTCATGAATCGTCCATATAGCTTAGTCTGGCTACCGATTCAAGCCCACACTTGGCTATTTGGCAATAGCCGCCCGCGCAACGCGTCGCAGGGGCATGCCCGCGGGACGTTGTCCCCCGGCTATTGGCGACTGTGTGTTCCAAGCTACCCCTTGGTATGCCGCCCTTCGCTCTGTTACACTATGTTTATTGCTTGCTGGTGCTGAACTTGTCAATAGCCGCCCGCGCAACGCGTCGCGGGGGCATGCCCGCGGGACGTTGTCCCCCGGCTATCGGCAACTGCGTGTTCCAGGCTACCCCTTAATTGTAACGATGAAAGTCCCGAAAACTGCGGCTGTGGCGAAGACCGTGGCCGCGATCGACGTGGGGTCCAACTCGCTTCGCATGGTGATTGCCGAGGTGTTACCCGACGGCCGGATCGAGGTGATTGAGCGACTCCAGCGGGCGGTTCGCATGGGCCGGGACGCCTTTCGGCGCGGGCGTTTGGGCGGGCAGTGCATGCGTGCGGCGGTGGCCGTGCTGCGCGACTACCGGCAAATGCTGCGGCTGTATGAAGTCGAGCGTGTCCGCGCGGTGGCCACCAGCGCCGTGCGCGAGGCCGGCAACGCCGACAGCTTTCTCGACCGCATCTTCATGGCGACCGATATCAACGTGGAGGTGATCACCACCTCGGAGGAGAGCCGGCTGACCGTTTCCGCCGTTCGCCAGGCGGTGGGTGACGCGTTGGGGGTGAATCGGAATCAGGCCCTGATCGCGGAGGTGGGTGGAGGCAGTACGCTGCTGACGGTGCTACAGGATGGCGAGATCGCCACGGCGCAGAGCTTGCGCCTGGGTTCGATCCGCCTGCAAGAGATGCTTTCCACCAGCGAAGAGCCTCCGCAGCGATCCGCGGAACTCCTGCGCCAGGAGATCCTTAACGAGACATCGAGCATCCAAGGCTCGCTGCCGCTTGGCGACATCGAGTCGTTCGTTGCCGTGGGCGGCGATGCCCGATTCGCCGCCCGAGAGATCGGCAAACCGACCGAATCGGCCGACCTACTCACCGTGGACCTGGACCAGTTCGACAAGCTGGTCCAGCGATGCCGGCGGCAGACGGCCGAGGAACTCTCCAAGCGCTACGGCCTGCCATTTGCCGACGCCGAGACGCTCAACCCCGCCTTGTTGGTCTACCAGGTGTTGCTGCACAAGACCCGGGCCCGGCAGATGATCGTATCGCACGTGTCGTT
>JAUWHT010000423.1 GCA_030605745.1 Pirellulales bacterium
GCTCCACAGCGCAAGTTTACCTATTTTAACATTTATCGGATTTTCAACCTTTTTTTCGCCCCGGCCGCCCAGTTCCCAACTGCCATCGTCTTAGCAGAAAAAACAACCTGCGGAAAATCGGGCAAGCCCGGCGGCTAAACAGTACGCTCGCTGGGAAAAGTGTGATCGCATGTACAGTGACCACCGCGCCGGCGATGGCCAACTGATCTTGGGCCCCGAATGTCGTTGGTGTATCCTTCTTGTCCATCGGGCCGCCCACACTCCCCAAATCCGCAAGATTTTACTGTATGTTTTCCATTTATCGAGTGACACCTCTTGTGATTCTGGCCGTCTGGCTGGGAATGGGAAGGCCTTCGGCAGCCGTGGCCGGCGGAGGGCCGGAGAACGTGCTGCTGGTGGTCAATCGTAACAGTACCGACTCGCTGACCATCGCCAACCACTACGCCCGGCTACGCCAAATTCCGGCCGGCAACGTGCTCACCTTGCCCTGGGACCCCAAGGCCCAGACTACCGGCATCGACGAGTTCCGCCAGCAGATACTGATCCCTGTACTAACTGCGATCCATAAGCGGCGCCTAGCCGGGCAGATCGATTACGTCGTTTACTCCAGCGACTTCCCCTGGGGGATCAAGCTAAAGCCGGACGATCCGAAACCCCTTAAGCCCAAACGGCGGTGGCCCGAGAAGTTCAAGTCGGTCGGCTCGATTACCAGTCTGACCTACCTGTGGCAGGCGGTGCTGGCCCACAGCCCGGCCTACGTCCAACTGCGAAGCAACTACTACATGCGCCGGCCCGTGCCCGAACAGAAGGACGCGCCGACGCTGAGCTTCCGAAGCTCGCAGCAGTTCGGGCCGCAGGGTGAACTGTTCGACAACGGCGGACGGAGTTACCTGCTCTCGACGATGCTGGGCGTGACGGCTGGTCGCGGCAACTCAGTCGATGAGGTGCTCAGCTATCTGCGTCGCAGTGCAAAGGCCGACGGCACGCATCCCCGCGGCACCATCTATTACGTCAAGAACAACGACATCCGCTCGAAGACCCGCCACCGCGGATTCCTACGAGCGGTCATGTCGCTCGAAGAGTTGGGCGTCGCAGCCCAGATCGTCGAAGGCAAGCTGCCCGTGGGCAAAAGCGACGTCCAGGGGGCCATGATCGGTACGGCCGGGTTCGACTGGAACTCCTCCGGCAGCACGATCCTGCCCGGGGCCATCTGCGAACACCTGACCAGCTTCGGCGGCGTGATGCGAAAGGGCGCCGGCCAGACACCGCTCTCGGAACTGCTTCGCTACGGGGCGGCCGGTGCAAGCGGCACGGTCGTCGAGCCGATGGCCGTGGCTGCCAAGTTCCCCGACCCGATGATCCACGTCCATTACGCCCGCGGATGCACACTGGCCGAGGCGTTCTACCAGTCGGTCTACGGCCCGTTCCAGCTCCTGATCGTGGGCGATCCGCTGTGCCGCCCCTGGGCGAACATCCCGCAGGTGAAGGTCCAAGGCGTAAAGCCCGGAGCGACCGTCAAGGGCGTCCTGATACTAAAACCCTCGGCCACCGTACCTGGCGGAGGCAAGACCGTGCCCGGCGGGGGCAAGGTCGATCATTTCGAGCTGTTCATCGACGGCCTGCGGCGGGCCGAGTGCCGTCCGGGCCAGTCGCTACAGTTCGATACCACGCCGCTGGGCGACGGCTACCACGAACTGCGGGTAGTGGCCATAGAAACCGGGCCGATCCAGTCGCAAGGCCGACGGATCATCGACATCACCACCGCCAACCACGGCCGCCAGATCAACGCTTCGGTTACACCCAGTGGAACTGTCGCGGCCGACAAGCCGCTAGTGATCACCGCCCGCTCGCCCGGCTCAATCGGGATCGTCGTCTTGGCCCGCAGCCGGCTTATCGGCCGAATCCCCGGCGAAGAAGGCCGGCTAGAAATCGATCCGGCCACGCTGGGCTACGGCCCGGTCCAACTCCGCGTCGTGGCACTCGGCAACGGCGGACCGATAACCTACGTCTGGGCAAAGCCGCTCGAATTGACGGTGAAAACGAAGGGAACGTAAGTTAATGACCACCATGATTATCGACCCCTCACTGGAAGAGAGCCTTAAGGCCCAGCGCAAAGCGATTGGGGCGGACCATTACGACGAAGTATGGGAGGGGACCTACATCATAGTCTCAATGCCCAACGACGAACATCAGAAAATCGTCTCTCGAATGACCTCGATCTTTGAGGAAATCATCGGCTGGCCCGGACTGGGGAAAGTGCGGCCCGGCGTGAACGTCAGCGATCGGGACGACTGGAAGCAGAACCACCGCGTGCCCGACGTGGCTGTCTTCCTGGCGGGCGGCTCGGCACGGAATTGCGACACATACTGGCTGGGCGGCCCGGACTTCGCCGTGGAAATAGTAAGCCCCGACGACCGAACCCGCGAAAAACTGCCCTTCTACGAAAAGATCGCCGTCAGAGAACTGCTGCTGGTGGATCGCAACCCGTGGTCGCTGGAACTGTTCCGATACCGTGACGGAACGCTCGCAAAGGTGGGCCAGTGCACCGTGGGGCAGGATGTGGTATTGACAAGCCAGGTGGTTCCCCTCACCTTTCGCCTCGTTGCGGCCAGCCCACGCCCACAGATCGAAGTAAACCAAACAGCCGGCCAAAAGCAATGGCTGGTCTGACGAAACTCCTACGAAAATAGCGAGGAACTATCAGAACGGGTGCCATTGGAACATAAAGCCGCGACCGGTGGTCGCGCCAACGACGTTGATAGTCTGACAGTGTGGGGCGCGACCACCGGTCGCGGCTTTATGATTGGCGCGATCAACGCAAAAATGTCCGCGAAGACCGGCTTCATTCTTTTTTCGGCACTCCGTAGAGGTAATGGTCGAGATTGACCGACGCATCCGGCGGCAAGCCGTGTGCCTTTCCGATAAACGGCTCGAGTTGCTCATACAAGGTGGGAATCTCTTCATCCGCCGCGTCCTCCGGCGAAGCGGCCAGCAAATCGACCTTTACTTCAGCACCCTCTGGAAGCTCCACCGGCTCGTCCAATACCACCACGCCGTTCTTCACATGTCCATGATAGGTCACAGCAATCTCCAATCTCCTTGCATTCAATTATTATAGCACGCTGGGCGATTACCCTGCAATGATGCCACAGACTTGACAAAAATACAACCCGCCCGGAAGGGCGGGGTTCGATGGTCGCTGGTCCCGCCAACCCCGCCCTGCCGGGCGGGGCTATTTTCTTCAACCACAACTGCGGCACCCTTTTCCGACAAGTTTAGCCGCCGGGCTTGCCCGATTTTCCGCAGGTTGGTGTAACGGCTAAGTAGAGTAGTTGTTTGATTGGGTTAGAGTCTATCGTTGTAACTTCTGCGCGCCGTGCGCGCATCTTGTACAGTACTTGTTCACCACACT
>JAUWHT010000138.1 GCA_030605745.1 Pirellulales bacterium
GAGCCCCGCCCGATCGGCCTTGGATGCCAGTCCGGCGAGTCCCTCGCCGCCACGGTGCATCTTTCGCCACCACTGGGCCAGCTTGTGCTTCCCCTGCCAATTCAGGCAGTCGATCATCGCCGCGTGGACGCACGACCCGCCTGCGTAGTTGCGCTGGCGCAGGGCCTTTGGCAAGTCCATCGGGGGAAGCAGTCGGTAGGGATTGGGGATTAGGGATTGGGGATTGGGGATTGAGGATTGGGGATTGGGGACTCGGGATTGGGGATTGCTGGTGATTTCGATCCGCTCACAGCCGCAGAAAACGGCCGCCGTAAGAGCGGAAATCAGCAGCAGCCAAAAGGCACCCTCAAAAATATTCAGCTTCATCGCTTCACCTCCAATCCCTAATCCCTAATCTCTAATCCCCAATCCCCAATCCCTCTTATGGCTCCAACGTAAACCGGTACCTGTAGAACGGACTCCTCGCCAGGTCGGCCGGTTCGGTCAGTCTGTCGGCCAGGTGTTTTACCGGATCGACGCCCCCGCCCAGCCGATCGGCCATGGCGCAGGCGTGACTGCAAAACGGTGGGCGCTGTAAGTGAATACACCACGGAGGCACGGAGGACACGGAGGAGGAGGAGAGAGAAGACAATTTCTTTTCTTCTCCGTGTCCTCTGTGTCTCCGTGGTGGACAGTCATTATGCCTGCTATCCCAGTCCTCCTTTTCCGGATTGATCCAATGCCGGACCAGGGGCAAGTGCAGCAGCGCGGCAGTGGCCAGGTTCCAATAGCCGTAATCGCAGCCACATAGCCGCTTCATAAACCGCGTTGCTCCGGCCCGGTCGTACTCCGGCCAGCGATTCTCCGGATTCACTTCGTAAACGTCGTAGCGCTGCGGCCAGCGTCGGACCTGGCTGGAAAGCGTAACGGCCCGGCCGCCGGCCAGTCGCAGGACTTCCAGCAGGAACAGGTCGTCGCCCCACCAGGCGGCCTTGCCCGCATGGCTGTGCCTGCCCCGCCCTGCCGCCGCGATCAACCCTCGCTGCCGAAACAGCAGCAAGTCGCCGTCACGGATCAGTCGGCGGACGTCGCCGTAGTGAGAAGAGTGGATAGTGGATAGTGGATAGTGGATAGTCTTCTGACCACTCTCCACTCTCCACTCTCCACTTCTTTCGTCATTCATCATTCATCCTTCATCCTACTCGCCGCCCGCACCTGCTCGTATCGTTCGCGGTGCTTACCGCGCAAGTTCAATCTCAAGGGTTCGTCGATCTGCATCGGCTGTCTTGGTGCCGGCGGGCCGGCTGATTGGGCGAGCGCTTTTCGCAGGTGGCACAAGCGGCAGGGCATGTAGACCAAGCCACCGCAGCCGGGACACCGCTGGGGCGGCCCGGTCGGCTCCGGAAGCTCCGTTTCCCGCCGAGCACGCTGCAACGCTTCGTAATCGGAACGTTTTCCGTCGGCGATCGCAGCTACCGTTCCCCGACTGACTCCCGTCAGCCCGGCGATCTTGCGATTGCTGAGTTTTCCGTCGGCCAGCAGTCGGCGGACTTCATCGGCGACCTGCGGTGTGATCATTCTAGTGTGGGCAAAAAAAGAGCCCGGCGCCGGAATTGTTTCCGGCGCCGGGCTCTTTGGATACCTGTCGGATCAGGCTCTGCTGATACCCCTCACGCGATCCCGACTTTAGCACAAATGGCGGCCGATTTCAAGAGCAAATTTTGGCCACCCACCGTAGCACAGGTCGCCATACCGGCGACCTCGATGGCAATATGCGCGGCCCGTGTAGCGGCTGGGCTTGCCCAGCGCGTTGTTTGGTGGCCAATTCGCTCCCATGCTAGCGCGCTGGGCAAGCCCAGCCGCTACACGAGTTTCCGATGAATAATACGGGCTAAACGCATTTCCGTACCGCTCTACCGCGGACGAGAGGAAACGCGGCCGGTTTGTCCGGCGGTTTCCTGCTCGAGTTTTAGCGCGGCTTCGAGCGTGCGGATCCGCTCGAACAACAAGTCCCGCTGCTGCGTCCATTGCTGGCGGTCCCGAAGCAGCCGCAACAGAAGGTAGCGTGCCTTGCAGATAAGCTGGGCGTTTGCCTGCGCCACACTTTCATCTTGGGCGTGTTCCACCGCCGCTGTCAGACTGACGATCAACCGGCCGTCGGGCAGGCTAACAACTACGGCGGCTTCGCCTGCGACCTCGTCGTCGACGACCAACGGCCCGGGGGTCGCCGCAAGACACAGCTCTTCGACCATGGCCGCCTCTTCGTCGTCCAGCGGTGCGCTTCGTTCGACGCAGAGTGGATCGAAGATGTCGCTGTGGTCCAGCTCCTCCGCGCTATGGTACAAACGCTTCATGATTGGCCCTCCTCGAGAACTCGAGAATCTACTGAGTAACAATGACCATGCTATTCTACCCGATGGCCGGCATGTTTTTCCACCCACCCCCCCGAAAGAATCCACCGCCGCACGGCACGAATGGGGGGATTGACTATGACTTTTGCGGTCTATCACCGAGTTCTACGGTCGGTTTCTTCCGGCAGGTGGACATGTTGCGCCCCCTCATAGGAGTGGAATTCGGCCCAGACCGGCAGGTGCTCCGAGACCTCCAGGGCGGCGGCGAACGTCAGATCAAACTCCCGCATCAGGTCCAGCACCCCCGATCGGCCGGTATACTCGGTAGTCGCCCGGCGGTTGAACAAGATATTGTCGACCGGCCGCCCGCCACGCAGCGTGGTGGGCGTATCCGTAATCGACGAGGTGATGTCGGGAACCTGGCCTAATTGGCCCAGGTGGTCGCTCGCCGCGGCGAAGTCGCCCAGCAAGATAATGTCGTCTTCATTCTGCCGGTCGTCCCGCACCGCTTTGTGCACGTCGTCCAATAGATCGAGTTCGGCAGCCGCTCGAGCCGGATCGACGTGGACGTTGATCAGCGTGAAGGTGAATGCCTGGGCAGTATCCGGCCCTCGCACCCGGAACGACGCTACTAGCGGCTTGTGGCGGAACCGGCGTTGCGGGTCATCGACCTGCTGGGCCAGCGATGTGTCGATCTCGATGCCCGCGCGATCGAACAGAAATGCGCTGTATTGCTCGACCGGCTCGCGTACTGCGCCGCGGCAGACGGCAAAGTCGTACTCTCGCCCGGCGGCGTTGATCTGCTCGATAAGCCGCAGCAGCACCACCTGGTTCTTGCCCTGGACTGCTTGCAGCGCCACGATATCGAAGCAGGAGATCACATGCACCAGGATGTCGTTCACTTGGCGGTAGGCCAGCTTGTTTTCATCCAGCCGGGTCAGGTTGAAGGTGGCAATTCGGATCGCCGGGCGCGGGGGCTTGGCGGGCAACTTCTCGGACGACCACCCGGGCAGAAGCTGCTGGCCGGACTGGGGCGTGATCTTGATACACTGCACGCCGTCTTCGCCTTGGTCCACCTTGATCTGGTAGTTCAAATAGAGATAACCACCGCCGACTACCACGGCCACCAGCACCACCACCGAAAACAGCCTCCACATGACCCGCTCCTTGGGTTTCAAGCCCCGGCCGTCCGACAGCAGCGTAACCGAAGAAGGTGCTCTGCTCCGGGGCAATTTGGGATTTCAGATTTGGGTAATGTCTTAAACTTAACAGTGTGTTGCTGAATTAGAACAACTCCTCTTGCTGATCCTGTGGCCCCTTGTTCGCCTTCGGAGCCTTCTTGAACGTCCGCACATCCTGGGCAGGCGGCATATCAACCATTTTGCCAGAAAGCAGTTCGCCAACAGTCAGCAGTTGCAACTTTAGATGCTTTGTCGTTGCCCCGGCTCCCCAGCCTGATTCATAAAAACCCGCGCTGGCTACCTCCCGCCGCATAGGGTTCGTCGGTTCCCTCATGGTTATCAAGACACCAATCGCGGCTTTTTCCCGCTCCACTACGCCACGCAGGTCCCGAACGTGTGCGGGCCCGGTATTTCCAGCCTTGACCGAGAAGATTACCTGTTTCGTCTTGCCGCTTTCCCGCTCATCGTGAAAGTAGAGCCGTCCATCAATGCCTTTATCGGCACCTTTCTTTAGCTTAACTGGCCGTGCATTCACGAGCCCGAGTGCCCACAACTGGAACTGCCATGGATCATGCTTTGCCAAGACCTTTGCGCTTGCAACATCGACCGGCTCACCCATAACTTCATATTCTACTCGGGTGCCGAATGCACCTTGAAGTCGGTGCTTAATGAGAGTAATTGCTAAATGTGTTACATCAATTCCAATCCACTGGCGTCCTAACCGTTGGGCTACAGCTATCGCCGTTCCACAACCACAGAAAGGATCAAGGATGGTGTCACCCTTGTTGCTGCTGGCTTTGACGATACGCTCCAGTAACGTCTCGGGCTTTTGGGTAGGGTAGCCGAGCATTTCTGGTTGGTTCCCACGCAAAGCAGGAATATCCCAAACATCACGCATACCGACCATTGTATAATACTGGCCGTTCTCCTCCAGTATTTCAATGTTGCTAAATCCGTATTTGTGCATTAGATATGACTTCACTTTTTGCGGGAAAAATTTGTAGCTACTTGTTTTGGAATAGAATAAAAGAACATCATGCTTTCGACCAAACCATCGGTTACTCATTCCGCCTGTTTTGTAATACCAGATAATCTCATTCCGAAACTCTTGCGCCCCAAATACTGCATTCATAAGCAATCTAAGGTGAGCACTTGCCGTAGGATCACAATGTAGGTAGATACTCCCGGTTGGCGCCAATACCCTATGCAGTTCGATCAAGCGAGGAGCCATCATGGACAAGTAAGCCAGCATATCGTTCTCGCCCAAGAGGGTTCGAAACGCCTGCATGGTGCGGGAAATGTCGCCACCGGCTTCGACTATCTCCTGATAGGCCATTGCAGCAGCCTGATCCCAGCTCCACGTATCCTCGAAGGCTTTGATCTGTGCGGCGGATCGGCTCCCGTTTTGTTCCTGAAAGAGGACATTGTAGTTCTGGTTGCTCTTGAATGGTGGGTCCAGATAGATCAGATCGACCGATTCGTCGGCGATGTGTCGGCACAGTACATCCAAGTTGTCACCGTAGTATAAAGTGTTCATCTCGTTTGCCCCTCTAGCTGGTGGTGGCCACTATTCTTGACTTCACCCCTTGCATCCTTTTCGCAACTTGGTCCCGGAGTTCCCGACGAATCCAGTCGGAAAGACTGACACCCTGCTGTGCCGCAGCAGCCTCGAAATCCTCTTTCCTCATTTGGGGATAGGCAAACCCACCATTGTACGCATAAAAAAATTCCCGTCAAGCCGATAGCAACACGAATATCGAATATTGAATATCGAACAAGGAATATCGAAGGAAAAACAGCGACTGTACTTCGTACTTCGACATTCCTTGTTCGATATTCATTCTCGGATACTGCTTCCGATAACCCGTTACATATCCCCAATCCCCAATATCCCTCCACCCTACCGTTTAGCCTCGCGGACCAGGTGGCCCAACTCCGGCAGAATGATCTTTTCAAGGGCCAGCCGCACGGCATGCGGGGAGCCGGGCATGGTCAGCACCGCGGTCCGGCCGATCAGCCCGCCGGTGGCTCGGCTGAGCATCGCGGCGGGGCCAATCTGCTCGAAGCTGAGGCTGCGGAACAGCTCGCCGTAGCCCGGCAGCGGTTTGTCCAGCAACCCGGCGACCGTCTCGAACGTCTGATCGCGGCTGCTCAGGCCGGTGCCGCCGGTCATCAGGATCACGTCCACATCCTGCCGGTCACGCAGGCCGAGGAGCAGTTTCCGCATGGGCTCCGGGGCGTCGGGAATGATCTCGCGAACCGGCACCCGGTGTCCGGCCGCCGAGAGCAGATCGACGGCCGTTTGGCCGGCTGAATCGGTCTTTAGTGTCCGGGTGTCGCTGACAGTGATCACGGCGCACCCAACCTGTTGGGGGGCGTCGTGTCGGTGTTGCTGGGGGACTCGGTTCATGGGATTAGAATTGCAAATTGAAAATTGTTAATTGCAAATTGAAAATTGATTGTCCAACTACCGAGTCTGCCTGTATACTATATACTAGAAATAAGGAGCGGTTTGGACAATTGGGTTTAGCCCCGGCGTCCACGCCGGGAAACGGCGCCGCGTAGACGCGGCGGCTAAACAAATGACCATGAAACGGTTTGCAATTGGTCTGATCGTTGCGGTTGTGTTGCCGGCGGCAATCTGTCGCACGGCCGCCGGCGGCCAGGTTACGCTCGACAAATCGCAGGTTAAGAAGGTCTTCAACACTCAACCCGATAAACTTCAGTACGAGAAAATCCGCCCCCGATATCCCGACACGGTCGAAGGCCAATGGGCATTGGCCGAGTGGTGTCGCGAGCGGCGGCTGCTGACGCAGCGCGAGACGCATTTGAAGCGGATCATCGAACTGGAGCCCGATCACGCGCAGGCCCGCCGGGCGCTGGGTTACAGCCAGATCGACGGGCGCTGGGTGACGCGGAAGCAGGTGATGATCGAGCGGGGCTACAAGTTCTACAAGGGTCGCTGGCGGACTTCGCAAGAGATCGAACTGATGGAGAATAAGCGGAAGGTTGAGAGCGCCCGGAAGGAGTGGGCCCAGAAGCTGAAACGCTGGCGGAACTGGCTGACCGGCGAGCGTGCCGCCCAGGGACGAGCCAATATTCTGGCCATCGAGGACCCCTATGCCGTGGAGGCGCTGACCCGGAATCTGACAGGCGACCGGCTGCCGCAGGCCCGGCTATTGTACATCGAGGCGTTGGCCAAGATCGGCACGGCCGAGGCCGCCAAGACCCTGGCCACTTGCTCGCTGGAGGACCCGGTCGAAGAGGTGCGGCTGACCTGCCTGGACCACTTGCAGCAGGAGAGGAATCCGGACGTGGTCGCCTACTACGTGGGCAAGCTGCGCGACAAGGACAACCGCGTAGTCAATCTGGCGGCGGTGGGCCTAAGCCGCATGAAAGATCCCTCGGCAGTCCGCCCGCTGATCGACGCGCTGGTGACGACCCACAAGTACAAGGTCAACAATCGCGGGGGCCCGGGGAGCGTAACGACGACTTTCGGCACGGGTCCGGGCGGGTCGGGGGCCCCGGGAGGGCTTTCAGTAGGCGGCGGACCCAAGATTATCATCCGCCAGCTTGCTAACCAACCGGTGCTCGATGCCCTGGTGGCGCTCAGTGGACAGAACTTCAATTTCGACCGCCGGGCCTGGAAGTGCTGGTACGCCTCGCAGAAAAGGCGCGACACACTGGACGCCCGGCGAGATTAGGGACATTGCAAATTGAAAATTGAGAATTGCAAATTTCAAATTGCCCGGCGGAACCGCAGTTCGCCTACTGCGCTTATTGCCACGCGATCTTCCAGGTTGGGGCGAAAGATGGTCAACAGCAGCAGCGGCAGATACCAGCCCATGTAGATTCCACCACAATTGGCGTGCCAGAACTGGGTGGCCAGCATCACCGCGGCCGAACAACTCAGCAGCGTGCCCAGGTTCTTCTGGGCCGGCCATAGCGCCAGGCTGCCGCACAGGGCGATAAACGCCGCCAGCACCGGGATGCGAAACGCCGGCTCGTGGTACTCCCAGAAACCGGCCAGGTTGCCCGGTAAAAGACTGGTCCAAACGAACATCTGCCGCAGTTGAACCAGAAACGACTCCAGGCTGCCGGACGTGAACACCAGCGAGGCAACCAGCAGCGCCAGCGCTGCGATCACCCCGAAGCTAAAACGGATCAGCCCACGCCTCCAGTAGAATCCGCACCAAAGCGGCAATAGGAACAACGGATAAGTAATCACCCCGGCGGCCAGACCCAGCAAGATGCCGGCGATCACCGGCCGGCGATAGGCGGCCACCGTCCAGACCAACAGCGCAGCCGGAACCACGTGGTCGACCTGCGCCGTCAATTGGGCCGTGTACGGCAACAGCAAGTACAACGTAGCAGCCGCCATGCCAGTTTCGATGTTATCGAAGTGCCGGTACCCGATCAGCACCATCCCGATCACCAGGGCCAGGTGCGCCAGGATGGCCGTGGTCTGTGCGGTTGCCCGCTGGACCCGGGCTTGGCGCAACTGCGTCGGGTGGTCCACGTCGGCCGGTACAATGGCCTCGTTGGCAAAGCTGGCCAATAGATAGAACAACGGATAGCCGGGCCCGTGCTGCGCCAGGTCGCTCTTCTCTACCGGCGCTTCTTGCCTGGCCTTGATCCGTTCCGCCTGCCGGACGCCGACCAGGTCACTTTCGGTTAGCTTTCCGGTGATCACGTTGGCCATCAAGAACATCAACAGCGCCGCGCCGGTGAACGTCAGCCCGCCGGCCGAAAGGTTGGGTTCCAACAGCGGGCGGCGGACCATTACCGGATCCATCAGCAACCGGACCAGGAAGAACCCACTGACCGCGAACAACCATACGTAGCCCAACTGCTGAAGCCCGTGTGTTACCAACAGCAACCCGGGTGAAAACGCAATCAGCCCGATCAGGTCCAGGTTCCGCACGCTCCAGAACCGGCGGAACTTGAAATAGATCCCGATCGTCATCAACGACGACACATACACCCAGGTCGTCGGCTGCATCTGGTATTCAAACAGGATATCTTGCATAGTGCACCTATTCTTCAATTTCCAGCGGGTGTGACACGCCCTGAGCGCCGCGAAGGGCGTGGATTACCGAATCCCCACGCCCTTCGTTCCTCAGGGCGTGCCACCCAATTTGCTTAGCTTAGTGGCGCGACCAACGGTCGCGGCTTTGTGGCTCTCGGAAATACGCTTGAAGAGGCGTTTGATGTCGAAGTACCCACCGATGGTAACCCAAACGGCCATTCCGCCGAACAGGGCCAACGCGCCGATCAGCAGGGCCTTCCACAGGTAGATCCAGAACAACAACGGCAGATAGTATGAGAATATCATGGCCCCTCTCAGGTGGTTTGGGGTGACTCGGAAGGTTTTCTCCTCTTGTCTGGAACCAGCAGAGAGCCGGCAACCATCGCGACGATGGTCACGGCAATGCTGAACAGGCCGACCCGGGCACTGGATATCTTGATGCCGACCAGATCCTGAACGGGCCCAAGCCCGAAAACCGCGCTACTGCCCGCCAGAAGCGCCAAGAACGCGCCGGTCGAGCTGGCCCGCTTCCAATACAGACCTCCCAGCAGCAGGGCGAACGCACCGGTAAAATAGATCGCTCCGGTTACCGCCATGTAGTCCCAGATGTCGTCCTCTCCCTTGTAGAGCAGCCCCCAGTAAAGGACGTACAGGCCGATGACCACGATCAGGACCCGGGTGAGCAGGATTCTGGCTTTTGCGCTGAGCCGGTCGCCCAGCAGCGGCGCGATCACGTCCTGCGTGAGCACGGAACTCCAGCACAGCAAGTAGCTGTCGTGCGTGGACATGAACGCTGCGATCATCCCGGCGGAAATGATCCCGATGATACCCACTGGTAGAATTCGGCCCAGGAAGATCGGCATTGCGTAAAGATTATCGAAGGGCTCTACGCCTTCAGCGGTGGGAAAGAACAGTCCTTGGAGTTGCGGGTCCCGCGTCATGATGAACACGAAGGCGCAAAGACCCAAGAAATAGGGAATCAGGAAGCGGATGAGAAAGGAAACGGAGACCCACATGTACTGTTTCTTGACGGTTTGAGGGCTTTCGGCGGCCAGTGCGCGGGCAACCGCCGTCGGCCAGATACCGCAACTGACCAAGCCCAAGAAACCCATCCACACGATATACTCGATGCCGAATTCGCCTCCCGCCACCGTCGGGTCAAATCCCTCCCGCCCCATTTCCGCTTGGATGGTAGAAAAGATGTGCGTCCAGCCCAGACTACGGATAGCCAGGAAAGTTGTCAGCAACAATCCAAAGGAAAGCACGACGAATTGGAGATAATCGGCAATCACCACCGAGATCATGCCACCCAGGCAGGTGTATATCAGCACCAGCGATAGCAGGAAGATCATCACCGCCGGCAAGGCCCAGCTTTGGGCGGACAGCCCGGTGATACCCACCAGGAACATCGAGCCGACCTTCAGGAACAGCCCCATGTTCAGAATGCCGCCAAAGGCCATCATTATGCCGCCGAGGATGCGGGTTTTCCGGCCGAAACGGCGGTCGTAGAACTCGGGGATGGTCATCACTTTCATCGCCCGCAGGCGGTAGACCAGAAAGCCGGTCGCACCCACTATGAACGTGACGACGCCGGCCGCCAGAGCAATGTGGAAGGCGGCAAACCCGCCCACAAAACCCTTCTGCGCACTGTACATGACCGTGATCAGCCCCAACTCGGTCCCGGTCATGGTGGCTATGCCCAGGCAAAGGCCGAGCGAATGCCCGGCGCAGACGAAGTCGTGCATGTTGACGATGTACTTACGCACTATCAGGCCGATGACCACCGAGATCATCGGATAGCAGATCACGATCACCCAGTCGATCGCCGAGAAATTGGTTTGGCTCAGTGCTTCGGCAGCAGTTTCCATGAGCGAGTTCTCCCCGGTCACTCAAACCAGCAACTATACACGGTATTTGCGAACCTTCTCCATGCAGCGGTTTGCTGCATCGACGTCCGGCACCCCCTACACCTTGTAGAATATCCCGCCCGGAAGGTCGTGCTCATCCAGTCGTTGCGTGAAGGGTTCAAAATCGACGTGCACGACCAGCGGCACGTCGGCCGCGCGGGTTCTTAGTTCATGTCGGATATCGAACGCCAGCGAGTCGAACTGCGACCAATCGTCCAAAAGCGGCGCGACCATCGATGAGATCCACCCGTTCTCCGGATGCGCCATAAACTGCACATCGCCGCCGAGCAGCCCTCCATACAGCCCCTGGTCGAATTCGCTCAGATATGCGACCGGGACCGAGTCGTCCTCGACCGCCGCACGTTCGCCGAACAGCCGGTCCCAGAAGTCGATCCGAGCGGCCGGGTCGGGATAGTCGCAATATCCTTCCGCGTACTGCTGCTGGAACTCGGCCAGGGCTGCACTGGGAACTTCCATCGCAGCAAAGATGCGGTCCCCGGCACGCCGCTCGTAAAGCGAGCGAAGCCTGTCGAGGACTTCATCAACGCCGGGTTTGTAGGCAATCATAGTCATTGGCACGTGCAGAGTATGTTATCATAGTTTAGCCGCCGCGTCTACGCGGCGCAGTTTCCCGGCGAGTTTCCCGGCGTGGACGTCGGGACTAAACCTTGTGGATCGTCTCGTACATGGCCACTATGTTCTCGGTCGGAGTGACCGGTTGGATGTTGTGGCAGGGGCCACAAATCCACCGGGCGTCCGCGTAAATCTCGACGCTCTCGCGCACTTCCGCAACCACGTCCTCGACGGTGCCGAACGCCAGCGTCTGCTGGTTGTCGATCGACCCGTGAAAGATGATCCGGTCGCCGAACTCGGCCACCAGTGCTTCGCGCTCCATGCCCGGGCAACGCCATTGGATCGGGTCGAGTATCTCGATGCCCACCCGGTCGATCAGGTCGGGCAGAAAGATACGTGCCGCCCCGTCGGTGTGGTACATCACGTGGATGCCGAAGGAGCGGGCCAACTCGGCCATCTTGATCTGGTTTGGCAGCAGGAATCGGCGGTACATCGGCAGGCTGATAAGCGGACCGGTCTGGGCCCCCAGGTCCTCGGCCACCCAGGTCAAGTCGATCCGGGCTCCGCTCTTGACGCCACTGCCCGCCTCGAAAATCCGGCGGTGGTGCTCGTAGTAGAAGTCGAAGATGTGTCCCAGGATCGCGTCGGCCAATTCCGGCCGTAGCGCCAGGTCCTCAAATGCCGCTTCCAGCCCCCGCAGGTAACCGTACAGCAGAAACGGCTCGTAGCAGCCGGCGTGGATCGGACGATACCCGTCGTCCGCTTCCAGGGCCCGGCTGATGACACTGTAATCGAAGTCGTCTGGGTCGGGCCAGTGATGGGCATGGATCTGCTCCACGCTCTCGACCTGCGCCAAAGGCTTCAGTTCCGGCTCGTCATAGGTACCCGTGCCATAATCGACCAACCGGAACCGCACTCCCCACATGTCGGCCTCGGGATCCTTGCAATCGTCCGGTCGCTGCCACCGCGGCTCGACGAACCTGCGGCAGTCGATGTGCAGCCTGCGCCATAGCGCCTCTTCATTGTTGCAGTCCAGGTCCCGCAGCAATCGGGTGGTCACCTCGTCGGTGGCCTGGTAATCGGTCGGAATCCGGTCGGCGGATTTGCCTTCAAGCAAGGCTAGCCAGCGCTGGCGGGGGGTCATTTCCATGGCAGATATTAGGGTTCAGGGTTCAGGGTTCAGGATCCAGGGTTCAGGGTTCAGGATTTTGCTTCCAACCGCATTCGATTTCACACCAAAATCCTGAACCCTAATTACTCACTCCAGTGGTAGTGAAACCGGTCGACCGCCTTCGGCAATCGAGCGGTCGATCGCCAGGCACAACTCGTGCGTGCGGTAGCCGTCGGCCACGTTGCAGTGTGACTCGCGGTCCTGGCGAATACAGTCGACCAGGTGGTTCATCTGGGCATCGAACGGATGGTGCTCGACGGCGGCGGAGTCGGGCATGACCGTTGACATCTCGGTCCAGCCGGTCTGGCCGGGCAGCAGTCGCTTCGACCAGATGCGGTTGTCGCGCAGCGTGCCCTCGGTGCCCACCAGGTCGATGTTCAGCGAGTAGGGCATCTCGGCATCGAACAACGTGGATGTCTTTCCGATACCTCCGCCGCGGAACTTCAGCACGGCCACTACGTTCGAGTCGTACTCGAAGAGCCCCTTAATGTTATTCGAGTAGGCCGTGACCTCGGCCACCTCGTCGCCGGCGAGCCAGCGGATGGCGTCGACTGCGTGGCAACCGCCCAAGAGCATCGTGCTGCCGCCGGTCTTCCGCGTATGTGCCCAGTGCCAGCCGTCGTACCCCACGGGACCAATGGCGTGCCAGTAGTCGACTTCCGTGTAGAACAACTCGCCGACGGCTCCGGCCGCCAGCAGCGACTTGAGGTTCTCGAACAGCGGGTTCCAGCGGAGCACGAAGCTAACCACGCTTTTCACGCCGGCCGCGGCAACCGCGTCGCGCAGCGCCAGGTTCTCCTCCATTGATAAGACCATCGGCTTTTCGATCATCAGGTGTTTTCCGGCCTCGGCGGTGGCGATCCCCTGCTCGGCATGCACGTGATTCGGACCGCTGATGTTGACGATATCGACCCGCTCATCCCGGATTACCTCATCGTAACTGTCGCGCACGGTGCAGTCGATTCCGAATTTGTCGACCAGCCGTTGAGCCGTTTCCTTCCGCCGGCTGCTTACCGAGACGATTTTGCAGTGCGGGTTTTTCAGCCAACTGGCCGCATGTGCATAAGCCACCTGTCCTACGCCGTGAATGGCTACTCCCAGTTTTTCGTTTTCCATGTTCGTTCTCCTCGTTCGATTTGCAAATCCCGTGTAGCGGCCGGGCTTGCCCGATTTTCCGCAGGTTGGTGTAACGGCTAAGTAGAGTAGTTGTTTGATTGGGTTAGAGTCTATCGTTGTAACTTCTGCGCGCCGTGCGCGCATCTTGTACAGTACTTGTTCACCACACT
>JAUWHT010000195.1 GCA_030605745.1 Pirellulales bacterium
AGTGTGGTGAACAAGTACTGTACAAGATGCGCGCACGGCGCGCAGAAGTTACAACGATAGACTCTAACCCAATCAAACAACTACTCTACTTAGCCGTTACACCAACCTGCGGAAAATCGGGCAAGCCCGGCCGCTACACGGATTGGACGCGGACCAACCAACGGCCGGCAAAACTGGAAAGTGCTGGCGTGACCCCGTAAGATCATGGTAATATGGAACTTATCAGTCCGCGTCCGCGTAAGGGAATCTAGTGTCGCGTCTACTGCAAAGAACTGTGCGTTTTTTTCGTGCGGCGGTGCTCGTTTTGGCTTACGGGCTATCGCCTTGCTCGGCCCATGCCCAGAACGAGCGGATCGTTCCTTCGCTGGGCTATCACGCGGCGTTTTCCGCCTTCTACGACGGCGAGTACAAAGATGCCCTGGACGAGTTCCGCGAGGCGGGCCGCGGGGCGATCAAGACGCCCCAATCGCGATGGATCGACTCGATCTGCTACGAGACTATGTGCGGCGAGTGCTACTACCACATGGGCCACCTGAGCAAGGCGCTGGACCACTATACGGCGGCCTTGCAGCTTTACGCGGCGTTTTCCGACTGGATGATCCGGGTGAAGTTTCCGCCGGCGATCCGACCGTCGTCGGCCCAGGTGCGGATTCCCTGGGGGGCCAGTTCACGCCGGGCACGGCGGGGGCATTATCCCGCGCGGATGCTCATCAGCCAGGGACGCATCGACCACAACAACGTGGTCAAGCACGGCGGCGTCATACAGCAGGCCGTCCTGTATCCGATCCAGGTGCAGGAGATCATCCGCTGCACGACGCTGGCCATCAGGCGGCGTACGACTCTGCTGGGGCCGGCCTGCCGGCACGATCCGCTGACCGCCCGGTTGGTTGCCGCACTGTCGCGGCGTCCGGGGGTGCCGAACCACTGGTCCGAGTCCTGGATCGACGTCCAGCTTGGTCTGGCACTGGCGGCCGGCGGGAGGGAGGGGCAGGCGGTCGGCCACTTGCAGCGCGCCGTGTTGGCCGCCGGCGAGTTCGACCACCCGATGACCAGTATCGCACTGTTTGAACTCGGCCGGCTGGCGCTGCGTCGTGGCGACTACCCGGCCGCGGCAAAATTCTTCGAGGAGGCCGCCTACGCAGCGGTCGCGTATCCCGACGGCGGCGTTCTGGAAGAGGCGTTCCGCTACGGGGCGGTGACGCACTTGCTGACCAACCGCAAGGGAGTATATCCCCCGCTGGCTGCGGCTATCCGCTGGGCCAAGGTGAAGGACCTCCGCCAGTTGCGGACTTCGCTGTTGCTCTCGGCGGCGGAGAACCTCGCCGTGCTCGGTCAGACTAGCCGGTCGGCCGCAATGTTGGACGAGGCCCGACTGTGCATCGGCCGGCGGCAGATGGGCGCCGGCCGGATCGGCGCCCGGCTCCGCTTCCTAAGCGCGCTTTGCCTGTTCCAGCAGAAGAAGATTCCCGAGGGAGAGGCGGCCCTGAGTACGGCCATCAGTTACATGCGGCAGGGCTCGCACTGGTTGTTCCACATCGCGCTGGCCGACGGCCTGTATGCCGGCGGCGCCCTCAGTCCGCGCGTGGCGATGGACCTTTACACGCACGTGCTGCGCGACCCGAAGGCAACCGACTGGGCCTTCGATCCGATGGAGTCGTTGGCAGTATTGGTGACCCCGCATCCGCTGCCGATCGAGCACTGGTTCGAGGTGGCGCTGAAGCGGAAGGCCCACGAGAAGGCGCTGGAGATTGCCGACCGTGCCCGGCGGCATCGTTTCTTCACTTCGCTGGCGTTTGGCGGGCGGTTGCAGTCGCTGCGATGGATCATGGAGGGTCCGGTCGAAGTGCTCGATCAGCAGGCCAAGCTGGGCCGCCAGGATCTGCTGGCCCGGTACCCGGCCTACGACCAGTTAGCTCAGCAGAGCCGGGCAATCCGCGCGCGGCTGGAAGCGATGCCGCTGGTGGCCGGCGACGCCGAGACGCTTCGCCGGCAGGGCGGCGAGTTGGCCCAACTGGCGGCCGTCAGTCTCGGCCAGGAGGCCATTTTGCGCGAGATGGCCGTGCGGCGGGAATCGGCACCGCTGGTCTTCCCGCCCATGCGCAAGACCCTGGACATCCAGAAGTCGCTGCCGGACGGTCACGCCGTGTTGGCCTTCTTCGCCACCAGCCGGCACTTGTATGGGTTCCTGCTGAACAACAAGAAATACACGTATTGGCAAGTCGGCTCTCCGGCCGTGTTGTCCAAACAGATAGTCAAGCTGCTGCGCGAGATGGGCCATTACCAGTCGAACCACCAATTGGCCCTGAAGGACCTCGCGGACAACGGGTGGAAACAGTCGGCCCAGCAGGTGTTGGACCTGATACTGAAAGGCTCTCGGGCCGATTTCTCGCAGAAGTTCGACGAACTGGTGATCGTGCCCGACGGACTGCTGTGGTACGTGCCATTCGAGGCCTTGCAGGTAAAAGTGGACGGGCAGTTGCAGCCGCTGATTGCCCGCTTCCGCATCCGCTACGTGCCGACCGCTTCGCTGGCCACCTCGACCGGACGCGGGCGGAAGCCGACGGGCAATACGGCGGTGGTAACCGGACGGCTTTTCCCGCGCGACGACGATTCAGTGGCCCGGGCCGCCTTCGAGCAGCTTGCCGGCGTGCTGCCCGGGGCCGTGGCGCTTAAGTCGCCCGCGCCGGCACCCTCGGCCATCTACGGCTCGACGTTCGATCGGCTGATCGTGCTGGACGACATCAACCTATCCGACGGTCTGCCGTACGGTTGGGCACCGGTGCCCATCGATCGCAGCAAGCCGGGCAATTCGCTTAGCGATTGGCTCTGGCTGCCCTGGGGTGGCCCCGACGAGATCATCCTGCCTGGCTACCATACGGCAGCCGAGAACTCGCTCAAACAGGTCAACCGGATGACGGCCGGCAGCGAGGTGTTCTTGTCGGTCTGCGGGCTGATGTCCAGCGGCGCCCGCACCTTGCTGCTGAGTCGCTGGCGGACCGGCGGCCAGACCAGCTTCGACCTGGTCCGCGAGTTCGTCCAGGAATTGCCCCATACCACGGCGTCCGACGCCTGGCAGCGGGCCGTGCTGCTCGTGGCCGGCTCGCGACTGAACCTCGAGGCGGAGCCGCGGATAAAACGCGTCGCCACCGACGAGGCGCCCAAAGCAAGCCACCCGTTCTTCTGGGCCGGTTACATGCTGATCGATTCAGGCACCGCCCCGAAAAAACCCGAACCCCAGCCGGATGAACCGGTGTTGAACGTCAAGTAGTGACATAAAGCCGCGACCGGTGGTCGCGCCAATTCCGGTGGTCGCCCAACTACGCGGGGCGCGACCACCGGTCGCGGCTTTATGCGAAGGGGCACGACCACCACAAAGCGGCTTTACGCGAAGATCTCCGCCACCGGCAGGCAGAACCCCGGGACGATCTGGCCGCCGATCAGCTCGTCCGACATGCCGAGCGTCGCCGTTTGGTGCCGGTCGTCGTACACCGAGACCGTTTGATTGGCCGGATCGATCAGCCACACGGCGCGGCAGCCGGCGCCGAGCCAGTCTTGCACCTTGGCCAGCACGTCGCCCGCACGGTCGCTGGGCGAAAGCACCTCGACGGCCAGGTCCGGTGCGCCCTGAAAGAAACCGCGCGTCGGCCTGGGTGGAACTCGCTCCGCGCGAACGAACCCCACGTCCGGCGCGCGGACCGTGTCCGGGTCGTGACCGATCCGGAAGCCGGTTTCCGCACCGGTTACCCTACCCAGGGCCTTTTCTCTAACAAATCTCCCGAGAGGAGCGCTGATAGCCGTGATAATACAACCATGCTCGAACCCGGCAGGCGACATCATAACCAATTCTCCCTGAATCAATTCACAACGTCCGAGCCCTGCCGTCCGGAGCAATTCCTCAGCAGTCATGATTTCTTGTACTGTGGACATAAGTTAAGGATATCATCCGCACGACTGCTTGACAATAGCCGTCCGCGCGACGCTCGCGGGGATAGGCCCGCGGGACGTTGTCCCCCGGCTCCCCGGCTATTGGCGAGTGTCGATCGCTTGCCACAATTTTCCAATCGTGATACATTAAAGGGTTTCCGAATCGCTTAATCCGCCCAACTGTGTGCGCGATGAATCGGAAACCTTCGGAAACCCGGCGCAACGCGGCCGAGTGCATCCGCATCCGCGGCGCCCGGGTGCATAACCTGCAAAACATCGACCTGGACATCCCGCGCAATCGGTTTGTCGTGGTGACCGGGCCGAGCGGGTCGGGCAAGAGTTCGCTCGCCTTCGATACCCTGTACGCCGAGGGACAGCGGCAGTACATTGAAAGCCTCTCGGTCTACGCCCGACAGTTCCTCCACCAACTCGAGCGGCCCGACGTGGACCTGATCGAGGGACTCCAGCCGACCATTTCGATCGACCAGCGGTCCGGCAGCCGGAACCCGCGCAGCACGGTGGCCACGGTCACCGAGATCTACGACTACCTGCGGCTGCTGTTCGCCCGGCTGGGCGAAGCGACCTGTTACAAGTGCGGCCGGCCGATCCGCCAGCAATCGCCCGAGCAAATCCTCGACGACCTGCTGGCCATGGACGCCGGCACGCGGATGATGATCCTGGCCCCGCTGGTCCGCGGTCGCAAGGGGCAACACAAGGAGGTGTTGGCCGGCGTGCGCAAGGCCGGCTTCCTACGCGCCCGGGTCGACGGCCAGGTGATCGACTTGGACGACCTGCCGGAGTTGGTCCACCAGCGGACGCACCATATCGAGGCGGTCGTCGATCGCGTGGTAATCCGCGAAGGGGTGCGCGGCCGGCTGGCCGAGTCGATCAACCTGGCAATCCGCCACGGCGACGGGCTGGTGCTGGTCAGTTGCGAAGAGAAATCGCCCCAGGGGAGCGTCTGGCGCGACGAGTTGCTTAGCACCCGCTATGCGTGCCCCGATTGCAAGATCAGCTACGAGGAACTCGAGCCGCGCACCTTCAGTTTCAACAGTCCGTACGGTGCATGTCCCGAGTGCGAAGGGCTGGGCGTCCGGATGACGTTCGATCCGGAGTTGGCAATGCTGGAAAAACAGTACCTCACCACCACCAGCGAGTCGAAGCGGCAGCGGCTGGAGGCCTTCCGTAGTGAGGTTGTCTGCGGCTCTTGCGGCGGGGCACGACTGCGGCCCGAAGCACGCAACGTCTACATCGCCGGCCAGGCAATCCACCAGATTACAGCAATGACTGTCACCCGGGCCCGGCAGTTCTTCGCTGACCTGGCGTTCCACGAAGATGACCAGCCGATCGCGCGGCCGATCACCGGCGAGATTGCCGCCCGGCTGGAGTTTCTCGAAGCGGTCGGGCTGGAGTACCTCACGCTCGATCGGTCGGCCGGAACGCTAAGCGGCGGCGAATTGCAGCGAGTGCGGCTGGCCGCCGGGCTTGGCTCCGGACTGGTCGGCGTTTGCTACGTGTTGGACGAGCCGTCCGTCGGACTGCACCCCCGCGATAACCACCGGCTGATCAACGCACTGCGCGGCTTGCAGGCACGCGGCAATACCGTGCTGGTCGTCGAGCACGACGAGGCGATCATCCGCCGGGCCGACTGGCTGATCGACCTGGGTCCCGGCGCCGGACTGCACGGCGGACGTGTCGTGGTCGAGGGCACGCCCGACGATGTTAGCCGGCACGACGATTCGATAACAGGCCGGTATCTTGCCGGGGTGGCGAAAATCCCGCTGCCAAAACACCGTCGTCGAACCGCCAAAACCCGATCGATCACCATCGAAGGCGTGACAACCAACAATCTGAAGAGCGTGACCGTACGAGTGCCGCTCTCGGCGTTTGTGTGTGTGACCGGGGTGAGCGGATCGGGGAAGAGTTCGCTGTTGAGCGAGACATTGGCCCGGGCACTGGTCCGCCGGCTGGGTGGGATCGCCGCCCGGCCCGGCCCGCATACCAGTCTGCGCGGCACCAGCCGGATCGACAAAGTGGTGCAGATCGACCAATCGCCGATCGGGAGGACCCCGCGGAGCAACCCGGCCACGTACACCGTCACCTTTGACGAGATACGCAGGGTGTTTGCCAACACCCGCGACGCCCGACGCCGGGGCTACAAGGCGGGCCGGTTCAGCTTCAATGTAAGAGGCGGCCGCTGCGAGCACTGCCAGGGACAAGGACAGCAGAAGATCGAAATGAACTTCCTGCCGGACCTCTACGTTATCTGCCCCGTGTGCGAAGGAAAACGCTTCAACCGGCAGACGCTCGAAATCCGCTACCGCGACCGGTCAATCGCCGACGTGCTGGATATGCGCGTCGACGATGCCGCCGAGTTGCCGGCCGCGCTGGCCGCGGCCCGCCGGGAATCCGGCGCGGCTTTCGGCGACGACACCCTGTTCCTCGAGCGATTCGTCCTACGGCCCCGGCATATCGAGGTCCAGGTGCTTGCCGACAGTTTCG
>JAUWHT010000375.1 GCA_030605745.1 Pirellulales bacterium
CCGATGCGAGTCCCCTCCCCCTCCGGGAGAGGGTTAGGGTGAGGGTTATTCGGCAAGAAACCCCCGCTATTTGCGGTGTGATCCATGCCGCCCTCACCCTCTGCCCCTCTCCCAAAGGGAGATTTAAAACACGTTCTTAGATTGCCGATAGAGTCGCCTCACATAGTGCCGCTTAAGGTGGCAATGAATTGCCACCCCCTCACCGCCTACCGCCTACCACCATGCTGCTGCGCCTGCTACTGCTGTTCACCGTCGTTCCGCTGGTGGAACTGACGCTGCTGCTGGTGCTGGCCGACGCGACGAGTTGGCAGTTTGCCTTGTGCCTGGTCCTGGCAACCGGGATCGTCGGGGCCCTGTTGGCACGCCACCAGGGGCTCCGCTGCTGGCGAAGGGTAGAGCAAAAACTGGCCGCCGGCGAGCTGCCCGGGGAGCCGCTTATTGACGGCCTGATGATCCTCGTAGCCGGCGCCCTGCTGGTCACACCCGGCATGCTGACCGATCTGGTCGGATTCGCCTTGCTGCTGCCGGCTTTTCGCCGGATCATCAAGCGCCGGCTGAAGCGTCGCTTCCAAGCCCATATCGACGTCTCGTTCCCCCCGCGCGACCAGATCATCGAAACCCGCGTGATCGACGTCCCACCGGAGAAACCAGAATAGACCCCTCGCGGCTTCGCAAGGAGAAAGTGGCAATCCCGGCGCGCCGGGACCCCCTCACCGCCTACCGCCTGCTGCCCACCGCCGGCTGTTGCCGCTTAACGTGCTTGGCAACTATTTTCAGCAATTCATTTCGATCTATAGGTTTGGTCGCGTAGTCATCACAGCCGGCGTCGAGACACTTTTGTCTGTCGTTCCTCATGGCGTAGGCGGTCAGTGCGATGATTGGGCCCGTGTATCCTTCCTGCCGCAATCGCCGGGTTGCTTCGTAGCCGTCCATAACCGGCATTTGGATGTCCATCAGGATCACGTCGAAGGAGTTTCCCTGGTCGCGAGCCGCCAGGACAAGGTTGCAGGCAACTTGTCCATTGTCTGCCAAGGTGACCTCGGCTCCTGCCTTTTTTAGCAGCAATGAGATCAGCCGCTGGTTGTCGGGGCCATCTTCGGCCAACAGCACTCGGCAATCGAGGCTGGTGTGCTGTGGAGCGGCTTGCTTGTCAGTCTGCTTGGCCTCCGTCCCGGCTTCGGTCGGATTATCGAGCATTCTTACTCCATCCAGCGGACCGGTGGCGACTGTGAACGTGAACGTGCTGCCCTTTCCGGGCGTGCTGGCAATGTGGATCTCGCCGCCCAGCATATCCGTAAGCCGCCTGCTGATGGTCAGCCCCAAGCCTGTGCCGCCGAACTTGCGGGTTGTAGAGCTGTCTGCCTGGCTAAACGGCTTGAACAGCCTGGCAATCTGCTCGTCGGTCATTCCGATACCGGAGTCTATGATCTCGAACTGCATCTTCGGCTCCTCGCGATCGGCATCGAGCAGCCGCACTACCAGGTGGACCTTGCCGGCATCGGTGAACTTGATGGCGTTACTCATCAGGTTGATCAAAATCTGGCGCAGTCGAGTCGGATCGGACTGAATGGTTTCGGGGATCGGTCCATCGTAGTCAAGTTCCACCGGCAGGTCCTTCACAGCAGCCCGTATGCACATCAGGGAAACGACTTCCGAGACGATCTGGGCTGGCGAGCACGCCGTTCGCTCGACATCCAGTTTGTCCGCCTCGATCTTGGACAGGTCGAGTATGTCGTTGATCAGATCGAGAAGATGTGTGCCGTTTCGCTTGATGGTCTCGATTGCCTCGGCGTTTCTGGCGGCGGTGTCTTGCAGGACGTCGGAGAAACCGAGGATGGCAGTCATGGGGGTGCGAATTTCGTGGCTTACGTTGGCCAGGAACTCGCTTTTGGACTTGTTCGCGGACTCGGCAACCTGTTTTGCAACTGCCAATTTTTCGTTCGCTTCGAGCAGTTCGTTGTGCGCGTGCTTCAGGTCGCTGGTTCGGGCTTCAACCATCCGCGCGAGTTCATTCATCTTCAGCGCTGCCTGGCGCGTAAGGTGCCACTTCTCCGTGAGTGCGTAGACCAGTTGACGAACTTCAATGGCGTCGAACGGTTTCTTTAGCACCAGCAATTGAGGGGAGCGGCCCAACTGCTCGACGATCTCGTCCCAGGAGTAGTCGGAGTACGCGGTGCAGATGACCACTTGCAGTTCGGGATCTTCCCGCCAGATGTGTGCGATTGTCTCCAGCCCGTTCCATCCCGGCGGCATTCGCATGTCGACAAAGGCCATCGCGTAGGGGCGTCCGCTGCCGACCGCTTTGCGGACCATGGCAAGGCCCTCTTGTCCCTGGTACGCGGAGTCAACCTCGAACGGCTCGTCCCGCTCTGCAGTTGCCGTTTCATTGAGAAACAGGGCCTTGGCCGCAGCGAGATCTTCATTCAGGGCATCACGTGACTCCAGAATGTTGCGGAAGTCGTTGTGGATTGATTTGTTGTCGTCGATTATCAGCACACGACGGTTGACTTCTTCATCCGGGCTCATACTGTCACCTCCACCGGCGCCGCCGGCAGTTCGATCGTAAAGGTAGTTCCCTTTCCCGGCCCGTCACTCCGAGCCGACAGGGCTCCACTCATTTCGGCCACGAGGTTGGCACAACTGTGCAAGCCGAAGCCGTGGCCGTGCTCCTTCGTAGTAAATCCGTGCGAGAAGACTTTTTCCAGGTTTTTCCGGGGAATTCCCGGGCCGTTGTCGGCCACCTGGATCCGAATTCGATCTTCGCCGTGCTGTAGAAGCCGCACGATCAGTTTCCTTTCCGGCGCTGCTCCTTCCGCAATTGCTTCCTTGGCGTTCTTTATCAAGTTTATGACGACTTGCAGCAACTTGTGTTTGTCGACGGTGATATCGGGCAGTTCCTCGTACTCTCTTATCACCTCGATCCCGTACTTGGTGAGCGAACTGGAGTTCAATTCCAGCGCATCGTCCAGTAGCTCGGCCAAGGCGGCCGGTTGAGTCAGTCCGGCTGCGTACGTATACGATTGCTGCATGCTGATGATTGTCTTGATATGGTCGATGTGCTCTTCCAGCGACGTGATGGAATCGATCAGTGTGGCGTGCTCGCTTGCCAGTGCCTTGCCCGCCACTATTAGATAGGCTGGGAGATACTTGCCTTTGGCATCACTGGTAATAAACCCCGCCAGGTTGTCCACGTGTTCTTCCATGACGGCCAAGGCGCGGTTCAGATCGCTGAGTTCCGACCGCTTGAGGCGTTCGCGGATCAGCTCGGCCGACACGTTCACGCTGTTGAGCACGTTGCCCACATTGTGCAGCACGTTGGTCGCCACATCGGCCATTCCGGCGTCCCGGGCGGTGTCCAGGAGTTGGCGGTGCATCTGTTCAATCGCCTCTTCCGCCAGTTTGCGTTCGGTGATGTCGCGAGCAGCCGCAAATACTCCCTCCACTTCCCCGGATCCGTTCTTGTACACCGTGGCGTTGTATAGCACGCTAGTGATGCGGCCGGAGGTGTGACGTATATCCAGCGGATAATCCCGCACGAACCCTTCCGAGAATACCCGTCGATTGGCCTTCCCCAGGGATCGTGGACACCCGGAAAGGGGTGTATGATACCACGATTTCTTGAGGAGGATAAGAGATGTCGAAACGGAAAGTGTTCAGTCGCGAGTTCAAGATTGAGGCGGTGAAACTGGTCACCGAGCA
>JAUWHT010000358.1 GCA_030605745.1 Pirellulales bacterium
CGCGTACCTGCCCACATCCCCCCCCGAACTGGTGTTTTTGCAGCACCGAGAGCCCGAGCCGGAGCCTGTACTTGTTTTCCCGGCTCTCGTGGAAAATCCGTTTAGCCGCCGGGCAAGCCCGGCGGCTAAACGACTACTCTTTCTCTTCGCGTTGTTCGGTTTCTTGTTTTTCGGTCTTCTCGTGCCGCTCGCTAGGCGTTGTCGGTATCCAGCAGAAGTGGACGACGAAGTCGAACCGTCGCAAGGCGACAGTGTTTCCTGCCGTCGCGGTACGCATACCGCCGCCCGCCTCCGGCGCTTCAGGCGCCGGGTCCTCGTTAGGATTGGTTACCCATTGCTCTACGACTTTTTGTGGATCGACCAGTACCGGGTAGCCGATGCCCAGTTCCTTGGCCAAAACTGACTCTACTCCTTTCCGGTCGCCGGTGGGCAGGATCAGCTTGGCATTATGCAGGTTTTTGATCAGTGTTTCGCGGACGTACTGGGCACTCTGGAGCCCGCCCGCCTCCTTCAGGTTGTGGTAATGGTATCCTTCCAGGCAGATCACCCAACCCGGCCCGGTTGGGCCTTCCACGTCTTCTTCCGGCGGCTGGTACCACTGTTTCACACCCGCATACCACTGCGACAGGTCCTCCAGGTATTGGCACTCCAGGTTCCTGATGTGCAGTTCGTTGCGTTTGGCGATTCTCTTGGGTCGTTTGCCGGGGGGATCGTGCGGCAGACACTCATTGATTGTGCGGAGCAATTCCAGCCACAGAACCCGCCCTTCGACGTTGCCCACCAGGTTGTCGCCAATCTCCTTGATTGCCCCGAACTTGTCCATGGCCTGTTGCTTGCCGTCGCGGTACTGTTTACCCTCGGTGGCCCTGGTGCCGGCCGCGCCCTCGGCCGTTTGCCATTTCTGCGCGTCCACGGAACTCAGTGCGCTGGAGAATGCGGCAAAACTGATAGCACAGGCCAGCAACAAAACCGCGGCGGCGGCAATCGCCCAGGGCTTCTTCTGACGCACCAGCCGGTCGCGGACGATCTCCTTCGGCAACAGGTTGGTCTGCAGCCCGCCTTTGCCCAACCCCTGGAGTGCCAGGCCATAACACACGCCGAAGCTGGGTAAGTTGTCTCTGAAGGCCGGCGCCGAGAGCACTTGCGACCCGCTGAGGGCCTGGAATTCCCCGACCCGTTCGACCTCGAAGCCCAGGCCCTGCAAGAGGTACCGCCGCAAGCCCGGCAGCTTCATAGCGTTGCCCAGCGCCACTACGCGGGTGATCTTCGCCGCCCGGTCAATGCTGGTGAAGTAACCGATCGATCGCTGAACTTCGGTCAACAGGTCGCTGAATACCGGACGCATCGCCTGGAAGATCACCTTGGGGTCCACCGTAGCGGTAGCGTTGCGCTTCAGATGTTCCGCCTTGGCAAAGGTGAGCTTCAACTCCTTCGTCAGGGCCTTCGTAAAGTGGTTGCCGCCTAATGGAATGCTTCGCTGCCATACGCGGTATCCATTAGTCACTATCAGGTCGGTGGAATCTGTTCCCAGGGAGAGGACGGCAACGGAGTCAGGTGGATTGTCGGGATCGTATTCATCGGCCGGCGGTAGGTCGTGCAACTGGTCGAACAGCAAGTAGTTGTACAACGCCAGCGGCGTGAGTTGCACGTAGTCGACCCCAATGCTCGCCTTTTCAAACGGCTCCAAGGCGCGAAACACAGCATCGCGCTTCATCGCAAACAGGCCGATCTCCGTCTCCAGTGCAAAACCTTCTTCCTCGCTGCCGCCACCCATCCGCTGGTAGTCCCAAATCACGTCGTTCAGGTCGAAGGGTATCTGCTGTCGGGCTTCGTATCGGACGATGTCGGGGATTTTCTTCGCTTCCACCGGCGGCAACTTGATAAACCGGGCTAACCCGCTTTGGCCCGACACGCAAATCGCCACCCGGTCGCCTCGCACTGTATTCCGCGAAAGGAACTGCTTAAGCGCGTCGCCGACCAGTTCTTCCGGATCGGCGCCGGGCTGGCTGAGCATCTTCGGATACTCGATGTAGTCGAACGCTTCGGCTACGATCCGATCCTCGCGCTCGTGTGCCCGGCATCGCAGCGCCTTCAGCGCGCATTGACCGATATCAATTCCCCAAACGGCGTCGCTTCTGGCCATAGTGCAACACCTCTTCGATTCCAGTCCAACCCGTCGCGTAGAACCGGCAATTCCCCGTTCCTGGCAGCCCCAGGCCCGAGACTGGCCCATCAAGAAATGAGCGTCGTAGGGTTGCCTACCTCTCTATACGTAATTTATCCTCGCTGGTTGGGGTTTGTCAATCAGTATTTCAGTCATCAGGTCATCAGATGACTGGCCACCACACCCAAGACCCCCGCTTACCCCCCCGCAGGCATGGCCCAGTCTGCGGTGCTTTTGGTCGGGTCAACGCTTGCTGGCGTGTAGGATGGTCATTCCGACGACCTGCCCAAAGCGGCTGTCTGGCCGCGCTAATACACTCTTCAAACCTGGACTCACCTTCTCAACAAACCCGGCACCGCTTTTGACGAGGAAAAGCGCGGGCAGCGATTGTTGCAGTGCCAGCTCGTAACCGGCCTTGGGCCCTAATACCATCAGCGCGGTCGCCAGGGCATCGGCCCGCATGCAGCGGGAATCGAGCACCGTGACCGACGCCAGCTTGTGAGAGATGGGCTTTCCCGACCTCGGGTCGATAATGTGCGAATAGCGGATGTCGTTCTGCTCGAAGTAATTGCGGTAGTCGCCCGAGGTCGCCATTGCACCGTGTACCAGTGGAACGGTTCTCTGAATCGCTCTCGCGTCGGCAAGCGGGGCTTCAATCGCCACGTTCCAGGGCTTCCCGCGCTGATTGCAGCCTTTCACCCTGAGATCGCCTCCGACGTCGACAAAATAATTTTCGATTCCGCGGCATTCCAGGTGCTCGGCAATCTGATCGACTGCGAAGCCCTTGGCAATGCCCGACAGGTCGATACACAGTCCCGGCCGTTTCTTCCGCACGGCCGGCGGCGAGAGGCGCACTTCGATGTTGTGAAAGCCGACGTTGCTCTTGGCTCGTGTGATTTCTTCGGGCGACGGGATGCGGTCGGGAAGGTCCTTATCCGGGCCGAAATGCCACAGGTTCACCAGCGGGCCAATGGTGATGTCGAACGCGCCGCCGGTGAGTTGCCCGATTCGGACCGCTTCGCCAATGACACGAGCCATTTCGTGGGATACGCTGAACCACTCGGTGTCGGCAAACCGATTCAGACGCGAAAGCTCCGAGTCCGGATCGTACGTGGACATTAGAGCATCGATGTGGTCGAGCTTCCGTTCAATCTCCTGCCTGATCGTCTCGGGATCGACGCCGGTCGGCAGGTCCACCAGCTTGACCGTATAGCGGGTGCCCATGGTCGGGCCGGAGAAAGTCGTCAACCGTTGCGGCGTGCTTGGGGCAAGGCGGCTGCACGCAGAGCAGCACAGGCCCAAGCACAGTGCGACTCCGCACCGGCAAAACGAGTTCCGGAAAGGCGTGTTCACCACGGAGACACGGAGGACACGGAGATTAAGATTGGTCATTGTAACTACTTTATTGCAGATCACATTTCAGTCTTCACGTCCTCCGTGACCTCCGTGTCTCCGTGGTGAGTATAGCGTTTTGGTATTACGTGCCGAAATCGTCAAAGGCGATGTTTTCTTCTTCGACCCCCAGGTCGTCCAGGAGCTTGATCACCGCGTCGTTCATCAGGGGAGGGCCGCAGAAATAGTATTCACAATCCTCGGGCGCGGGATGGTCCTTGAGGTACTGGTCGTAGAGCATCTGGTGGATGAATCCGGTCAGGCCGGTCCAGTTATCTCCGGGTAGCGGCTCGGAAAGCGCCAAATGCCAGGTGAAGTTTGGATTGGTCTTCTGAAGCTCGTCGAACTGCTCCGCATAGAACACCTCACAAAGGCTTCGCGCCCCGTACCAGTAGGAGATTTTCCTGTCGGGCCGGAGGCGTTTGAGCAGATCGAAGATATGCGAGCGAAGCGGCGCCATTCCGGCCCCGCCGCCAATGTAGATCATTTCCGCCTCGGTATCCTTGACGAAGAACTCGCCGTAGGGCCCCGAGATGGTGACCCGGTCTCCCGGTTTGAGATTGAAGATGTACGAGGACACGACACCGGGCAGGACCTTGGGCTTCTCCGGCGGTGGGGTGGCAATGCGGACGTTGAGCTTGATGAGCCCCTTCTCCTCGGGGTAGTTGGCCATTGAGTAGGCCCGGACCATCGGCTCCCGCACGACGGACGTGTAGCGCCACACGTCGTGCTTGTCCCACTCGTCGCGGTACTCGGGCTCGATCTGGAAGTCCTTGAAGTTGAGCCTGTGCGGCGGGCATTCTATTTGGATGTATCCGCCGGCGCGGAAGTCGACGTCCTCGCCCGGTGGAAGCTCAAGCACCAACTCCTTGATGAACGTGGCAACGTTCCGGTTGGAGCGGACCGTGCACTGCCACTTCTTGACTTCGAGGTATTCCGGGGGGACTTCGATTTCCATGTCCTGCTTGACGGGCACCTGGCAGCCGAGCCGGACGCCTTCGCGAATCTCGCGCCGGGTCATGAAGCCGCGCTCGGTGGGCAGGATGTCCCCGCCGCCCTTGAGGACCTTCAGCTTGCACTGTCCGCAGGTTGCCTGTCCTCCACAGGCGGAGGGAATGTATATCTTCTTCTCGGCCAGCGCAACGTATAGCTTTCCGCCGGCGGGAACAGAGATCGTTTTCTCGGGGTCCTGGTTGATGACAATGGTCACCTGGCCGCCGGGAACCAGCCTGAACCTGGCCAGAAGGATCAGCAGCACTAAGGCCAACACAATGGCCGTAATCATCACCACGCCAAGTGCGATTTCAATAAACACGGTGCGCCTCCTGTACACTTATATGCACCACGGAGACACGGAGGTCACGGAGCGTAACATTAATCATTTTTCTCCGTGTCCTCCGTGTCTCCGTGGTATTTTCCTCGGCACTAAAGCTGGATTCCAGAAAAACACATAAACGCCAACGCAATCAGGCCCACCGTAATAAACGTGATACCGAGTCCTTTTAGGCCGTCGGGTACGTGGCTGTATTTCATTTTCTCGCGGATCGCGGCCAGTGCCATGATGGCGATCGCCCAGCCGACGCCCGTTCCCAGTCCGTAAGTCACACTCTCGGCGAAATTGTAATCCCGCTCGACCATGAACAGCGAACCGCCCAGGATCGCGCAGTTGACGGTGATAAGCGGCAGGAAGATGCCCAGCGCGTTGTAAAGGGCCGGAAAGTACTTATCCAAGGTCATTTCCAGGATTTGCACCATTGCCGCAATCACGCCGATGTAGCTGATCAGGACCAGGAACGAGAGATCGGTGTCGGCCAGTCCCAGCCAGGAAAGGGCGCCTTCTTTCAGCACGTAGTTGTAGATCAGGTTATTGAGCGGAACGGTGATTGTCTGCACGACGATCACGGCAATTCCCAGCCCGGTCGCGGTTTCCACCCTCTTGGAAACGGCAAGGAAAGTGCACATCCCCAGGAAGAACGCCAGGGCCAGGTTCTCGATGAAGATCGACTTGACGAGCAGACTCAAGTAGTGTTCGAGCATGTCAGTGGTCCCTTTCGACTTGCTCGGGCTTCCAGGTCCTCAGTGCCCAGATGAACAACCCGATCAGGAAGAACGCACTTGGCGAGAGCAACAGCAGTCCATTTGCCGGGTACCATCCGCCGTTGGTGGTAAGCGGCAGGAGTTCATATCCCAGCAGTCTTCCCGATCCGAACAACTCGCGGACGATACCGACTGCCAGCAGCACGAGGCTGTAACCGATTGCATTGCCGATCCCGTCCAGCACGCTCAGGGCTACGCCGTTCTTCATGGCAAAGGCCTCCGCCCGGCCCATGATGATGCAGTTGGTGATTATCAGCCCCACAAACACGGAGAGCTGCTTGCTGATCTCGTAGGCATAAGCCTTTAGGAACTGATCCACGAGAATCACCAGCGACGCGATGATGGTCATCTGTACGATCATCCGGATACTGGACGGGATGTGGTTGCGGATCAGGCTGACCGACAAGTTGGAGAACGTAATCACAAACAGCACGGCCAGGCACATGGTCACCGTGGTTTCCAGCTTTGTGGTGACCGCCAGCGCCGAGCAGATTCCCAGTACTCCCACCGCGATGGGGTTGTTTTTGAATATCGGATCGCACAGGGCTTCTCTTGCTCTACCCATGGTCGGCTCCTGCACGTAGTCTGGCGAGAAACGGTCCGTATCCTTCATCGCCGAGCCAGAACTGCACCAGGTTCATCACGCCGCGTGCGGTCAGCGTGGCGCCCGAGAGGCCGTCCACCTCGTAAGCTGCGTCGGGTGAATCGGAAACGACGGTCCCCTTGATGACTCGAATTTTGGGTTTCCAGTTCTTGTCGAACGCTTTTTTGCCGACCCACTGGGCCTTCCATCTTGGGTTGTCGACTTCGCCGCCCAGGCCCGGGGTCTCGCCGTGCTCGTAAAAGCCAAAACTCTCGATCGTGTCCATGTCGGCGCCCAGTGCAACCAGACCGTACATCGTAGACCATAGCCCCTTTCCGTAGACCGGCAGGATGACCCTCTTGATCCGCTCCCCGTCCTTGATGAAATAGACGATCCGGTACTTCGACCGCCGCTTGATTCCGGCCAGGTCTTCGTCGGGTGGGATCGCGATGCTCTGCTTGGGGTCCCTGGCCGCTTTGCGCGGGTCGAAGTCTTCGGGCCGGAGACCTTCGACCGGCTCGCCGGTTGCCAGGTCGATTACTTCCGCATTGACCCGCTTGAACAGTTCATCGACGTTCGCCTTTTGTCCCTCGCTGATGATGCCGGCGGCAATCAAAATGTTTTTCCTCATGTCGAGGGTCTTGTTGGTGGCCTGGATCGGTTTCAGGCAGACTGCAGCAGTGGAGACGAAGATCGAACAGACCACGCAAACGCCCGCCGCAACGCTGATCGTCTTTGCTATCGTCTCCTCAGGCATGGCGCAGGGCCCTTCGTCTGATGTTGGCTGCAACCACGTAATAGTCGATCAGCGGGGCAAACGTGTTTCCGAAAAGGATAGCCAGCATGGTCCCCTCGGGAAAGGCCGGGTTGACGACGCGAACCAGAATCACAATCATGCCGATCAGCAGCCCGTAGATCCACTGCCCGAGGTCGGTCATCGCGGCGGTGACCGGATCGGTGGCCATGAACACCAGCCCGAAGGCAAATCCGCCCAGCACCAGGTGCCAATGCGGCGGCATCTCGAACATCGGGTTGGTCAAGCTTCCCAGCCCGTACAGCAAACCGGCCAGCGCGAGCGCCCCCAACACCATGCTGACCATGATTCTCCACGAGGCGACGCCAAACACAAGCAGCATCACCGCTCCCAACAGACATGCCAACGCGGAGGTTTCGCCCATCGAGCCCTGCATGGTGCCCAGGAAAGCCTCGAACCAGCTAAGTTGCCCGGTGACGGCTTTCATGCCGCCGGTAGCGACTGCTCCAAGCGGCGTTGCCCCGCTGAAGCCGTCAACGGCCGTCCAGACTGCGTTGCCCGATATTTGGGCCGGATAGGCGAAGAACAGGAACGCCCGGGCCGTAAGCGCCGGATTGAGGAAGTTCCGGCCGGTGCCGCCGAACACCTCCTTGCCGAGCACCACGCCAAAACTGATCCCCACGGCAACCTGCCACAGCGGAATGGTCGCCGGCAATGTCAGCGGGAATAGAAGCCCGGTGACAAAAAACCCTTCGTTTATGGTGTGCCCGCGAACCGAAGCAAAAAGCATCTCCCAAAGGATGCCGACCACCATGCAGACGACATAAATCGGAATGAAATACAGTGCGCCGTGAATCAGGTCGGCCAACACACTGCCCGGATCGTAGCCCACGCCCGTCCATCCCAACACGGCGCCTCGCCAGCCGGGTACTTCAGCGATCCCCATGCTCACCATGGCCGTATTGGCCTGAAGACCCGTATTGTACATGGCCATCACAACGCACGGGACTAGGGCCACCAGCACGGCCGACATCATCCGCTTAAAATCGATCGCGTCACGGACGTGGCACGGGTCGGGGGTTACGTCCCCGGGCGTATAGAAAAAGGTGTCGATCACCTCGTAGACAGGATAGAGCTTTTCGAGTCTTCCCCCTTTTTCGAAGTGCGGCCCGACGCGATCCAGCAGGTATCTCAGCGGTCTCATCTAACCTTCCTTCTCGATGATCGTCAGGTTGCGCCGCAGCATGGATCCGTACTCTTCCTTCCCGGGACAGACGAAAGTACACAGCGCCAGGTCATCTTCGTCCAGTTCCAGGCAGCCCAGTGCCTCGGCCTGCTCGACGTCGTCGGTGGCCAAGGCCCGTAGCAGGAACGTCGGCAGAACGTCCAGCGGCACGACTTTTTCGTAGCTACCGATCGGCACGATTGCCCGCTTGCCGCCGTGCATGGCGGTGGTGAAGTCGAACATTTTTCCTGGAAACAACCTGGAAGCAAAGAGATTCTTAACAGAGAACTTGTTTAGCCCGGGCATTAACCAGCCGAACAGTTCGCGCCGTCGCCCCTCGGGTAGGACGGATATCTGCAAGTGGTAGCGTCCAAGGAATGCCAGCGAGCCTTCGGCCTTCCGGCCCGAAAGCACCGAGCCGGAAATCACCCGGTTTTCGCCTTCTGCCAGCTCACCTTCCACCAGTTCGGCCGTGTTGGCGCCAAGCCGGGTGCGAATCAAGCGGGGTCTTCTGACCGCCGGGCCGGCAAGCGAAATCACCCGCCGAAGATCAAGCTCCCCCGTGGTGAACAGCGCGCCGATCGCCATCACGTCCTGGTAGTTCACATACCACACGGTCTTCCCCCTGCCGACCGGATCGAGCAAATGGATGTGCGTTCCCGGAAGCCCGGCGGGATGCGGCCCTTCGAATTCGGTGGTGACCACAGGACTCAAGTTGCTACCTGGAATCGGGCTCCCCGGCGACTTGCACAGGAATATCCTTTCGGGCGTAATTCGTGAGAGGACTTTCAGGCCGCCGATGAAGTCTTCAGACCGTTCGCCAATGACCAGCTCCGCGCTGGCCGCAAGAGGGTTGGTATCCATCGCGGTCACAAAGATCGACCGCGGTGTGGACTGCGGCGAGGGAACCTTGCTGAACGGACGAGTGCGCAGGGCGGTCCAGAGTCCCGAATTGACCAGATTCTCTTTCACCTGTTCGGGGGCCAAATGCTCAAGCTGACCATCCGAATACTGGGCGAAACTCTCCGAAGCATCACCGGTGATCTCGACGCCCACGGACTGAAGGGCCCGTTTCTTGCCGCGATTGACGGCAACGACTTCTCCACACCCGGGCGAGGTGTATTGCACACCGGGCGTCTTCTTGTCGCTAAACAGCAACTGGCCGGTCTTGACCCGGTCGCCGACACGGACCGCCATCGTGGGTCTCATGCCTACATAATCGGGCCCCAACACCGCAACCGTTCTAACCGCCCGCGCCTCGCTGATCTCTTGCTGCGGATTGCCCGAAATCGGCAGATTCAAGCCCTGCCTGATCTTGATCTTCGCCATCTTTGTTCGATCACTTGTGATATCACCACTAGTTCAACGGTATTGGGACCCACCCGAAGAACGCACCCGAAAAATCAGGCCCGACGGGCCACTAGTTTAACAAACTCTTCCCACTCGTGGAAAGGGCATAGGATCGCAGCGGTTTCTGAAGCCCCCCAAGCCCAGGCAGGCAAATAGAAGTGTTCGTCTCGGTGGTCCGGGTCGCGGCGC
>JAUWHT010000421.1 GCA_030605745.1 Pirellulales bacterium
GTGTTTCAATTTCCTTCGTACGTTGGGCTCCAACGCCCGGATTTCGTCCGTCGTCATCTTTCACCTCCATGTGTTGTACACCGTTATCGGCGTTCGCCTGTGGAGGTCTTGAGCTAATGTGGCGCTGTCATATTAGGCAGTAATTTGCGACCGCACAAGGCGGTCGATGGGGATTTATGGACAAACGTGAACTTGTTTTTGGACACCCTGTCATGGCGAAGGAAGACCCGTACGAGAAGGCCAAACTGACCATCTGCCCCTTATTGAGGCTTTCGCAACGTTTTAGCGGAATGCAGTATTTGCGTGATTCTCGCGGGTCCAATAGCCAGGGGACAACGTCCCGCGGGTGCATCACCGCGACGCGTTGCGCGGACGGCTATTTACTCTACGCCGATCCGAGGCAACGAGAAAGGGGGCAGAGAGACTGGATTATCTCGGCCGGACATGCTATGATCGAGGTAATATGAGATGCTTTTGTTATAGTTCTGATCTGATCCGACTGGTTGCCGGCTTGTCGGCTGTTTTGTTGTTCGTTGGTTACTCATGCCGCGTTGTTGTGGCGCAGCAGGCCCAAGCCGATCCGACGGCCGAAATCGAGAAACCTGCCGGGGTGACTGCGGCCAAGCCGTATCGTCGGCTTGCAGTCGACCAGCAGCAGAAGAAGGCCCGGTTGCAGATCACGCGGATTCTTCTGGCGGGCAAGTTCGCCGCGGGTCAGCAGGCGCTCTTTGACAAGTACTACAGAAGCTACGCTCTTGCCCGGTGGTCGTTGCCGGAGAACCGGGCCGCGTTGCCGGTCTTCCGCAAAGACCTGCGCAATAATCTGCGGTCCTGCGGTACCGGAGGCAGGCCCGCGGCGGTCCACGATCATCTCAGTGCCCTGGCATTGAAGTACCTCAGCGGCCTGGCCAGGGGGAACTTCCACCCGGCCGTCCGGGTCAACGCCGTGTTGATGATCGGTGAGCTCAACGTCGTGGAAGCATCCAGACCTTCCGATCTGCCCACCGTCCTGCCGGAAGCACTGCCGGTGTTGCTCAGAACGGTCGCGGACCCGCAGCAACTCGACGCGGTCAAGGTGGCTGCACTGGTGGGAATCGCCCACCACGCCAGGCTGGGCGGGATTACCTCGGCCGAAGACCGCGCGGCGGTGACCCGGGCGATGCTGGCTCTGGCAGGGGCCAAGGGAGCAGCCGGCCGATCGGCAGCCGGGCACGCTTGGATGCGGGCTCAGGCCGTTGAGGTGCTCGGTAAGCTGAAGTCGGTGGGCGCCGCCGGCGAGGTACCCGGGGCACTGGCCGGCATAGTCGCCGAGAAGGGGCTACCCTTTTCCACCCGCTGCGCCGCCGCCGAGGCCCTTGGACAGCTCAATTACAGAGCGAGCAGCGGTTTGAACGCTTCGCAGTTGGCCGCCGCGTTGGGCCAATTGGCAGAGGAAGTCTGTGCGGCGGAAGCCGAGGCCGAAACCATTTCCCGCCGCCGGCTTAAGACACGCCTCAGCGCCGCCTCGGTCGGACTGACCGGCATCGCGACCCTTGCGACCGGACCGCCGCGCCAAGCGTTCGTCGGTGCACTGGAAAAACCGCTCTCCACGATGCTAGACATCATCGCAGACAAGAGGCTCGACGACCAACAGATGATGGAACGGGTCAACCAGGAAGCGGCCAAGCTGCGAACCGCCCTGACGAAAAGGCCGAAGTAGGCCGAGTTGGGCAACGGAAACAAGTGTGCCACTGCTTGGACGACAAACTTGCTTTTGCGCAACCACGCAAAACCGGACAAGATGGCTCAACAGCGCGCACTTGAAAACGTCCGTTCGCTGGTGGAACGCAACCGGCAGGACTCCGGACTCGATCGGGCGTCGGCCGAGCCGCGCGAGGTCCACTCGGTGGGGATTATCGGGGCCGGTATGATGGGGACCGCAATTGCGGCGGTCTATCTGAAGCGGAACCAGCCGGTGGTGATCACCGACACCGACGAAAACGCGCGGCGCGGCGCGGCGACGAAAATCGTCGCCGAACTGGCCCACGACTCGGCCGACCAAACGCCGCGGCAACTCGTCGACCGGCTCCTTCAAGTGACAACCGATATCGCGGCCGTTGCCCGGTGCGACCTGGTCATCGAATCGGTCGTCGAGACCCTTTCGGCCAAACAGCAGTTGTACGCCGAGGTCGAGGGGCAGATGACCGGCGGTGCGGTCCTGGCCTCGAACACCTCGACGATCCCGATCGGTCAGTTGGCCCACGGGCTGGCCGATCCGACGCGGTTCTGCGGGCTGCACTTCTTCCACCCGGTCCGCCGGCGCCCGCTGGTGGAAGTCGTTCGTGGGCTCCGGACTTCCGACCAGACGATCGCCAAGGCGGTTGCCCACGCCAAGGCGATCGGCAAGATGCCTATTGTGGTGGAGGACGGGCCGGGGTTTCTGGTCAACCGGCTGCTGTTGCCGTACCTGGGCGAGGCCATGGAGCTGCTGCTGGAAGGGGCCCGGATCGAGGCCGTCGAGCGGGCAGCAACCGAGTTCGGCATGGAGAAGGGGCCGCTGCGACTGGCCGACGAGATCGGGCTGGACACGACGCTTCAGGGTGGCTGGGTGCTGGCGGAGGCGTTTCCGGACCGTGTTGCCGGCTCCGGGCTGCTGGTCGCCATGATCAAGGCGGGGCGTTTAGGCCGGAAGTCGGGGGCAGGCTTCTTCTCGTACGCCACCGGGCGGGGTGAAACCACCACGACACAGCCGGACGCGGCTGTCGCGGAGATTATCGCCCAGTGGGCCCGGCCGCCGCAGAAGCATACCGCCCAATCGATCACCCACCGACTGCTGCTGCCGATGGTCCTGGAAGCGACGCGGATCTTCGAGGAACGCAAGGTTCGCGACCCGCGGGACATTGACCTGGGCGCGATTTTCGGGCTGGGTTTTCCGGTCTGGCGGGGTGGGTTGCTCTGGTGGGCCGATACGCTCTCGGCGACGCGAATCATCGAAATGTTGCGACCGCTCGAGCGGCTAGGTCCGCGGGCCCGCCCTACACCCGTCTTACAGGATTTGGCACAAACCGGCGGACGATTCTACGACAGCAGCGAAACGGGCAATACAAGGAGGGTTACTTCCTGGCCCCGCCGGCCGACCAGATAATTGGGGGTGACCTTCACCCTGCCATGGTGGTAAGCTTTGGCGGGAAAGGTGGCCTTGTGCGAACCATGGGCCCCTCTCTAGATGTAATTCCTGGAAATTCTTCGATCGGAGCGATGCTAGCTATTGACGTACACGTCAGAATGGCTATAATACAGGAAAGCGTCGAGAGGACGTGGTCCAATTGGTACCAGATTTGGATCAGTTACATTGTTGAGCTCGCCGATTTCAATTAAACGACAGGCGAGTCGTGGATATCCTTGCTTCGTCCGAAGGCTAAGGGTAGTGGGTGTCTGCGATCGTTTCTTGCATTGACGGCGGGCCGGCATGGACGGCCGCGCCACGAACATTTGCATCACGTTTGGGAGGGGATTGACGTGGCCGAAATCAAGATTTGCTTGGTCGTTCCGGATGGGGAGGGGATGGGTCAGGCCAGGCTGGAAATGTTCGACGAGTTGACCCGGGTGGTTGAGAAGTATGGCAGTCACATCAGTGAACTCTCCGGCGCTTCAGCCACAGGGGATCCGCTGCCGGAAGAGATCACCGGCGAGGAACCAGCCATCGCAAGGGCGGCGACAGACGTTCCGGTTGATGCGGCGGCAAACAAGAGAATTTTCGACTGGGAAGAACTCCCAGATGAGCTGTAATGGCATCCCGCCCGCCTAACTTACCAGCCCCTTATTAGCCTGCGATCAGAGTTGTGCGGGCCGTGCTGTGGGCGCTTGTGGGCCGCGCCCGTGACTCGACCAGCCTCCCATCATCCTCGCCATGGCCGGCTTCTCTACTTAGGCTTGCCAGATTGCTCGCGGGCGCATGACGGCAGCCGGCACCCCAAATCAGCCCCAGTCGCCGAGGGATACCGAATTGGTTGATCGGCATCGATCCTGACATTGTGCGCGGGGCAACATAGCCGTTGGCGACCGGCGGGTGGGCGTGAAATCCTTCCGGTGCACCCCTGGCAGTATCGACTCGTAGCCGGTATATTCTGTTTCTACATGGGGATCGAACGGTTTTCGATCTCCGCGGCGTTTTTTGCGGGCAGCACCCCTGTGGCGATGGCGCCCCAGTGCAGTCGAGGCTGCACGAGTTAGCTGCTTCCAAAGTGACTTTGGCAAGATTCCTTCTCGAAGAGTCAGGGCACAAGTAGATGTGGCACTGACGCAAGGAGACTTTGACGATGCCTGATCGATTCTCCACGACTGGAATACCGCTGACCGACGTGTTCTCTTGGCGAAAGGAGCGTCCCTGCCGATTTGAGCATCCCAGTCAGCCCAAGGCACTCACAGCCTGTCCTCCCATGTGTCCCTATCGCAGAGAATGCGACAGCACGGCCGGCAGACTCCCGCTCAGTTTGGCATATGGACGGGCGATACGCGTGACGCTGACGGAGGAGAGTTCCAGCATCGTTGTGCGTTCTGAGCATTTGTACAACAAGGACGAGCGGCATCGGTTATGTCTTCGAAAACACATTTATGAGCTTGATGGGCCACCCGAAAAGCGATTCAAGATGACTTCAGCCGTCATACTGGCCGTCGAAGATCACATTAAGGATCATATTGAGTCTGGGGAACGGAGACTACCTGAGGATACTTCTCGAAAGGTCGTAGAGATTCTCAATCGGTTTGTAACGGGCGGCGATGGGTACACAGATCCCGATCCGGTACTAGAGAGCCTTTCTACAGGATTGTCCAACTTAGGAATTGACATCTTGGGCTGTGAGGCGATCAAGAGAATAGTCAGGCAACACGCGACTGCTGTGCTGGCATGTCATCCTATCGGAGAAAAGGAGATTCTCTCCAGGTACATTGGGTTCGTGGATATCCGGACCCATTCAATGTTGGCCCCGTTGGCCATGGGCCTGCTCGTCCCACCGCGCGATTTGCGGCACGACCCGGCAGTAACCATCGTGTCCGGCGAGTATGGCCGGATTTTCGGCGCCCACGGGTTTGCGAGCACGGTCTTCAGTATGCACGATCCTGGAGCAGGGGGCGCCCATTGTGCGCAAGCATGCATCATCATGACACTTGCGGCGGTGGCTGATCGTGGTACGAAGGTCCTGGGAAGCTATGATGTCACATACTTGGGAAAAGATCCAGTACAATGGGACGCCCCCAAGAACAATTGCATTGCAAATCAGCCCGGTTGCAGCAGTGCGTTTCACATTGACGGACTAAGGTTGCACGAGATCGTCAAAGTACTACAGTGTCCGGAGTGCAATGCCAGTGTCGTCGGTATGAGTGTTCCGTCGAGTTGGACCAGCTACCGTATGTGCAGCCGTCTTATTGAAGCCTACGTGTCCGCACGCTATCCGGTAATCATGGCAGTAGACACGGGCAAATGGTATGGGTACGACACAGAGGTGTCTATAGGACACTCTGTCGTGATCGTTGGCATTCGCAGATCCAGTCAAGAAGAACATGCGCCCAAGCTACAGCGTCAGTCCGAGTTGAGTGTCTCTCCGGCCATGAATGAGAAAACCCAACTGATCGTTCACGACCCAGGCTACCAACCGTTTCTGAAGCGACCTTTCAATGAGTGCGTCAAGGCGGCAGGGGCTTTCGCGAAACAGGGGAGGGTTCAACTGGTGTTCACCGCAGACGCCAAGATCCGATTGCACGCGTACCACTGCCTAATATGACAGCGCCACATTAGCTCAAGACCTCCACAGGCGAACGCCGATAACGGTGTACAACACATGGAGGTGAAAGATGACGACGGACGAAATCCGGGCGTTGGAGCCCAACGTACGAAGGAAATTGAAACAC
>JAUWHT010000040.1 GCA_030605745.1 Pirellulales bacterium
CTCCACAGCGCAAGTTTACCTATTTTAACATTTATCGGATTTTCAACCTTTTTTTCGCCCCGGCCGCCCAGTTCCCAACTGCCATCGTCTTAGCAGAAAAAACAACCTGCGGAAAATCGGGCTTGCCCGGCGGCTAAACGAATACAAGGTCGTACGCTAAAATAACAAAATAACGCGTTTGGGATATTTTTTCCGTCGCCACGGTTTCATGGCTGCTTCAGATATCCAGATCAGGGGCGCCCGCGAGCATAACCTGCGGGACATCGACTTGCTGCTGCCGCGGAACCGGCTGATTTGCTTTACCGGCGTAAGCGGCTCGGGCAAGAGTTCACTGGCCTTCGACACGCTGTACGCTGAGGGGCAGCGGCGCTACGTCGAAAGCCTTTCCAGCTTTGCCCGGCAGTTCCTCGGCAAGATGCCCAAGCCGGAGGTGGACCTGATCGCCGGCTTGAGCCCCTCGATCTCCATCTCGCAGAAATCGGCCGGCCAGAACCCCCGCTCGACGGTGGGCACAATCACCGAGATTTACGATTACCTGCGGGTGCTTTACGCCCGGGTGGGCCGGGGGCACTGTCCGCGGTGCGGCCGGCCAATCACCGCGCAGACCCGGGAGCAGATCATCCAGCGGATCGCCGCCCTGCCCGCCGGCACGCCGCTGATGGTCCTTGCCCCCTTGATCCGCCGCCAGAAGGGCGAGTACCGCGACCTGTTCGAGGAACTCCTGAAGCAGGGTTTCGTTCGCGCCCGGGTCGACGGCAGCGTGGTCCACCTGAGCGACGACCTGCGGCTGGACCGGCAGATGCGGCACGACATCGAGGTGGTAGTCGATCGGCTGGTAGCCGGGCCAAAAATCCGCCACCGGCTGGCCGAAGCGGTCGAACTGGCCCTGCGGCTGGGCGAGGGTAACCTGATCGTGGCCACGGAAGTCGGAAGTGGGAAGTCGGAAGTGGGAAGTGGGACTTCCGACTTCCGACTTCCGATTTCCGACTTACACCTTTCGGCCCATTACGCCTGCACTCACTGTAACCTGAGCTTCGAGCCTCCCAGCCCGCAACTGTTCAGCTTCAACAGCCCGCAGGGAATGTGCCCCGCGTGCAGCGGCCTGGGGCAAATCTACACGTTCGATCCCGAGCGGCTGATTCCCGACCCGTCCAGGTCCTTTCAGCAGGGCTGCATCGAGCTGATCGGCCGCTGGCGCGAGATGGGCCGTTGGAAAAGGCACATCTACCGCGGCGTGGCCGAGATGCTCGAGCGCAAATACGCGCTGGAAAAGGGAACCGTGCTTGAGATGGCCTGGGAAGAACTCGATCCGGCCTCGCAGCATGCGCTGCTTTGGGGCACCGGCGACGAGCACATCACGTTCACCTGGCGGAGCGGCCCCTCGGGCAACAAGTGGGGCGGCAAGTTCGAGGGCATTATCCCAAAGCTGCTTTCCCAGTACCGCAACACCCGCAGCCGACCGCACCGGCGGCAGTTAGAGAAGTACATGCGGGTGCTCGGCTGCGCCGATTGCAAAGGCCAGCGGCTGAATCCCCAGGCGCGTGCAGTCACCCTGGTTTCTGCGTCGGCAAAGTTCAAGGACCGGCCCGAACGTTCGCTGCCGGAGGTCTGCGCCCTGCCGGTCTCTGACGCGGAGGAGTTCTTCAGCGAGTTGCAACTGGACGAGACGGGCCGAGCGATCGCCGCCGAAGCGATCAAGGAAGTCTGTGGCCGGCTCAGCTTCCTCCGCAACGTCGGCCTGGAGTACCTGACGCTGGACCGCACCGCGCCGACCCTTGCCGGCGGCGAGATGCAGCGCATCCGCCTGGCCGGGCAGATCGGCTGCGGGCTGGTCGGCGTGTTGTACATACTCGACGAGCCGTCGATCGGCCTGCATCCACGCGACAACGGCCGGCTGCTGAAAACCCTGGCCCGACTCCGCGACCAGGGCAATACCGTGATCGTGGTTGAGCACGATGAGGACACAATCCGGGCGGCCGACCACATCATCGACTTCGGTCCCGGCCCCGGCGTGCGCGGCGGCCAGATCGTGGCCACCGGACCGATCGACGCGATCATTGCCGAGCCGGGCAGCGTAACCGGGCAGTACCTTTGCGGCCGGCAGCGGATCGAAATCCCCACCAAGCGCCGGCCGGTGAATGAAAAATGGCTCACAGTCCGTGGGGCCGAACACAATAACCTCAAGCGGATCGACGTCAAAATCCCGCTGGGTACGTTCGTCTGCGTGACTGGCGTCTCCGGCTCGGGCAAGAGTTCGCTGGTCAGCGATATCCTGGTCGAGGCACTCCGGCGCGATCTTAACGCCGGCATCGGCAACCCGGGAAAGCACCGGCGGATCGACGGCCTGGAACATCTCGACCGGATGATTGCTATCGACCAGTCGCCGATCGGGCGGACACCGCGGAGCAACCCGGCCACATACATCAAGGTCTTCGATGAAATCCGCAAGCTCTTCGCCCAATTGCCCGAGTCGAGGGCCCGGGGCTACCAGCCGGGTCGGTTCAGCTTCAACCTCAGCGGCGGGCGATGCGAGGCCTGTGACGGCAACGGCTCGAACCGGCTCGAGATGGACTTCCTGGCCGACATCTGGGTCACCTGCCCGGTCTGCGAAGGACACCGCTTCAACCGCGAGACCCTGCAGGTCCGCTACAAGGGCCGCTCGATCGCCCAAGTCCTCGAAATGGACGTGCAGGAAGCGTTGGACCATTTTGAGAACATCCCCAAGATCCGGCAGAAGCTACAAACGCTGCACGACGTGGGGCTGGACTACATGAAACTGGGCCAGCCGTCGCCCACACTCTCCGGCGGCGAAGCACAACGGATCAAGCTCGCCCGCGAACTTGTCAAAAAAAGCACTGGGCAGACCCTCTATCTGCTCGACGAACCCACCACCGGACTGCACTTCGCCGATATCAAGCTGCTGTTGAAGGTGCTGCACGGGTTCGTCGAGGCCGGCAACACCGTGCTGGTCGTGGAACACAACATGGAGATCATCAAGACTGCCGACTGGATCATCGACCTGGGCCCCGAAGGTGGCGAACTTGGCGGTCGGATCGTCGCCGCCGGAACGCCAGAACAGCTTGCCGGCAGTCGGAATTCCCACACCGGCAAAGTGCTCCGCAGCGTGCTCAACGGCGCTGTCGACGGCGCTGTAGGAGGCGACTCCAGTCGCCGATTGCCCAAAGGTGACGATCATCGGCGACTGGAGTCGCCTCCTACAAAATTCATCAAAGTCCGCGGCGCACGAGAGCATAACCTCAAGGACATCAGCGTCGAAATACCACGCGATAAGATCACCGTCTGCTGCGGCCCCAGCGGCTCGGGCAAAAGCTCGCTGGCAATGGACACCATCTATGCCGAAGGACAGCGCCGCTACGTCGAAAGCCTCAGCGCCTACGCCCGGCAGTTCGTCGGACAAATGCACAAACCCAAGCTCGACCACATCGAGGGCCTCTCACCGGCGATTGCCATCGAGCAGAAGCACACCGGCCACACGCCGCGCAGCACGGTCGGCACGGTGACCGAGATCTACGATTACCTGCGGATATTATTCTCGCGGCTCGGCCGGCCATATTGCCCGAGTTGCGACGTGCCCATCAGCAGCCGGTCGGCCGACGAGGTGATCGACAAGGTGATGGACCATCCGGCCGGCACGAGGCTGTACCTGATGGCCCCCCTGGAGATTCGGGTCGGCGAGCAATACGAGACGCTGTGGGAGGAGATCCGCGCATCGGGCTACGCGCGGATTCGCGTCGACGGGCAGACGCATTCGATCGACAACCCGCCGCAGATCGACCGGCGGCGAAAACATCGCGTCGAGGCGGTGATCGACCGGGTGACCATCCGCGCTGACGGGAGGTCGCGGATCGCCGACAGCGTGGAAAACGCCCTGGCGCTGGGCGGCGGCGTGTTGCACGTGGCCTATCCCAAGGCCGACCTACCCGAGCCGAACTGGCCAACCAAAATCCACAGCCAGCACTTCGCCTGCGATAGGTGTGGGCGGAGCTTCGAGCCGCTCTCGCCGCACAACTTCTCGTTCAACAACTCGCTCGGCTGGTGCCCGGCGTGCGAAGGACTGGGTACGCAAACGGGCACAAATCCGGCGGCGCTGCTGCGCGATCCGAAACTGAGCTTAGCCCAAGGGGCAGTAGCCTTGTGGCCGGACACGGGCAACAGCATCTTCCGGCTGATGTTAGACAGCTTCGCACGCGGCACAGACATCCCCACCGACGTCCCGTTCGAGCAACTCACCACGAAGCACCGCCGGCTGATAATGCACGGCACGGCCGACCAATGGTTCGATGTGGGAGGCTACTCTGTGGGCGATTGTGGCGGCAAGTCGCCGACAGAGTCGCCTCCCACAACGTTATTCCGCTTCCAGTACAAGGGGCTTTACCCGGCGTTGGACGAGGCCAGTCGGCTCTCGCCCGCAATGCGCGGCAAGCTGGAACACCTGGTCGACGAGGTGGAATGCTCGGTCTGTGGCGGGAGCCGGTTGCGCGACGATGCGGCGGCCGTGCGGCTGCACGGGCTGACGCTCGACGAGTTGTGCCGGCTGCCGCTGGGCCGGCTGTTGCGGCAGTTCAAGGACTGGAAGCCCGACACTACCGAGCTGAAGATCGCCGGCGAGTTGCTCCGCGAGATTCGCAGCCGGTTGGGGTTTTTGGTCGAAGTGGGTCTGGACTACTTGACGCTGGCCCGAGGTGCTCCGACGCTCTCCGGCGGCGAGATGCAGCGAATTCGGCTGGCCGCCCAGGTCGGCAGCGGGCTGTGCGGCGTGCTGTACGTGCTCGACGAGCCGACCATCGGCCTGCACCCCCACGACAACAAGCGGCTGCTCAGCGCCCTGCGGAAGCTCCGCGACCTGGGCAATACGTTGCTGGTGGTCGAGCACGACCGCCAGGTGGTCCAAGGCGCCGACCGGCTTCTCGACTTCGGCCCTGCTGCAGGGCGAAACGGTGGACAGATCGTCGCCCGGGGTACACCCGAACAGATCGCTGCGCGTCGCGCGTCGGTCACTGGACCATATCTGTCGGGCAAGAAGGCGATTGTGGTTCCGAGCAACCGCCGGATGCAATCGGTCGCAATAGCCCCCGGCGGCTGGCTTGAAGTGGTCGGAGCGCGGCAGAACAACCTCAAGAACATCAACGTGCGGATCCCGCTGGGTACGCTGATGGTGGTCACCGGCACCAGCGGCAGCGGGAAGAGTTCGCTGGTCGAGGACGTGCTATACAATGCCCTGGCCCGGAGGCTGCACCGCGCGAAGACGGTGCCGGGCGCCCACGACTCGATCCGCGGCATCGAGTTGGTGAACAAGGTGATCCGGGTGGACCAGCAGCCTTTGGGCCAGACACCCACGTCAAACCCGGCCACGTTCACCGGTGCCTTCGATCTGATCCGCTCGCTTTACGCCCAGCTTCCCGAGGCAAAGCTGCGTGGTTACACGCCGCGGAGGTTCAGTTTCAACGTAGCCGGCGGACGCTGCGAAAAGTGCGAGGGCAACGGTCAGCTTCGGATCGAGATGCACTTCCTGCCCGACGTGTGGGTCGAGTGCAACACCTGCCGCGGCCGGCGGTACAATCCCGAGACGCTGGCCGTGCGGTACCACAGCCGGTCGATCGCCGACGTGCTGGACCTCTCGTGCGGCGAGGCGGTCAAGCTGTTCGAGAACATCCCCAAAATCCGCCGCATCTTGCAGACGCTCTGCGACGTGGGGCTCGACTACCTCACGCTTGGCCAGCCGGCCCCGACGCTCTCCGGCGGCGAGGCACAGCGTGTGAAACTGGCCGCTGAACTCGCCCGGCCTGATACCGGAAGAACCCTGTACCTGTTGGACGAGCCGACCACCGGCCTGCACTTCGACGACCTGGCTAGGTTGCTCGACGTGCTCAATCGGCTGGTTGACCTGGGTAACACGGTGCTGGTGATCGAGCACAACCTGGACGTGATAAAGACGGCCGATTGGGTGATTGATCTGGGGCCTGAGGCGGGCGAGGAGGGCGGGTTCGTAGTGGCCGCCGGGACGCCCGAGGATATTGTGGCCCACCACCGACGTCGAAAGCGGGCTGTAAAATCGAAACGGTCGAAGATCATGCGATCGTACACCGGTGAGGTGCTCGCCCCTGTGCTGGCCGCCGGGCCACGAGCCAAACGCAAGCTGCACGACTTCGCCGCCGAGCAGGCCGAGCGACCCGACGACCTGGACATCACCCAGGTAGGACGCGAGGCCAAAATGCCCTGGCAAGTCGACGGCCTGCGCTGGCACACGCTGGATCGGGTCGGGCGGACCGGCAATCCGTGCCGCTGGGACGGCCGCGTGCTGGGCGAGGTAATCGACCGCATCCAGCAGCGGCCCGAGTTGTTCAGCCCGCCCGACTTCGACAGCCGCACGGTGGTCGAGATCCGCGCGGCGAAGAAGACCAACGGCTGGTTCTTCCATGCGATCACCGGCGAGGAGTGGTTGTTGAAGTTGAAGTTCCGCACGGCCAAGAACACATTTCAGCGGGAAGAGTTGGTCCGCCAACTGGACCTGAAGCCGCTCAATGACATGCCCGACTTACCGCTGTACGGTACCCAGCCGAGGGTGCGCTGCAAAAACCTCCGCGGACCCTGGCAGGAAGTCGAACTGCGAATCCACAGCTACCAGGAGATCGACCAGCCGGAGTTCTGGAAGTTTGTCGATCGGTCGGTGGCCGGGTTCGCCAAGTTCACCGAGCGGGTGCAGAAGCAGTCCGAGGTGTTACAACCCTGGAAGCAACTCGGCCGGAAGTGGCACTTCACCCGAAAGGGCTTTCCGATCGGCAAAAAGGTCCAGTGGGACGTCGAGGTGCTGGAAGAGTTGTGCGAGTTGCTATCCGATACGGCACCCCAAGGACAGTTACTTTGGAACAACAAACAGGTGGTGCCGCTATACGTGCCCGAGCAAAAGGCACCCTGGGCAGCCCTGCGAACCAAGAAGCTCGACGCGGTACATCTACACCTTACCGGGCCCAAGGGACGTTTTACACTCGGCCAGATCACCGACCTGGGCCACAACCCGACACTCGATGGCCAGCGGCCCGGCCACGACATCATGACGTTGAAGTTCCGCACCATCGACGACATTGCCCGCGGCAATCTGGCGGCGTTCTTGAAGAAGCATTTGGCGGAGGTGACAAAGAAGTGAACATGCCCGATTCCTTAATCCCAAAGCGGTTCCTCTTCCGCTTCTCGGCGCCGTGCCTGTACCGCGATCTGCTGTGGACGAGCGACGGAGCAGGACTGGAGGAGGAGTACCGGCTGGTCAGCTTCGCCGAGCTGGAAGATCGCTCTACGCCGGCCGACGTGCGGGCGGCATGGAGCGAAGCGGGCATAGTGTTCTCGGTCCGCGTCGTGGGCAAGCGGCAGGCGCCCTGGTGCCGCGCCGCCCGGATAGAAGAAAGTGATGGGCTTCAGGTGTGGATCGATACCCGCGACGTGCACAACGTCCACCGCGCCGGCCGCTTCTGCCATCGGTTCATTTTTCTGCCACGCGGCGCCGGACGGCGGCTCGAAAAGCCGGTGGCCGAACGGCTCCCGATCCACCGCGCCCGGGAGCAACCCCGACCGATCGAGCCCGGGCGGCTGCAAGTCCGCAGCGAGAAGCGGATCGACGGCTACCTGCTGGAAGCCTTCATCCCGGCCGACGCGCTGACCGGCTTCGACCCGGCCGAGCATCCCCGGCTGGGCTTCACCTACGCGGTGATCGACCGCGAGCTGGGCGAGCAGACCTTCAGCGTCGGCAGCCCCATGCCGTATCAAGAGGACCCCAGCCTGTGGGCCACCTTGGAGTTAGCAAGATAGGAGGCTCCGACCCCCGGAAGCAATCGGCAGAGAGGTAAAGAGGTGTCCTGTTCGCGGGCTTGACCGCCGAACTGACGACAAAGTACAATAGCATACCATCCTATAGAGGGGCCAGAATTGCAGTTTTTCGCCCTTCGCAAGGATGGTTCAATCTAGTCGCGTTTCGGCCGTAACTTGCATTGCGCAAAGGACTTGGGTTCTTTCTAGGGTGTCCGGCGAGCCAAGTAGAGGTTCTTGAGATCGTTTCATACCGGGCCGCCCTATTGACGAATAGAAGAAAGGGTGGCAAAATTCTGTTACAGTTGGGAGGGCTGCTGGATGGCGGTCCGTTGGGCTTTGTTCCACCCGGCTGTTTTTTTGCGCCACATCATGTATCTATGTATCTACTTGGACGATTCTGACTCTGCCGGAAACAAGGATGAAGACTATCTCGTTCTTGGCGGCATTTCCGTCTTTGAGCGGCAGGTGTATTGGCTTTCAAAGCAGTTGGATGAACTGGCTGCATTGATCTGGCATGAGGATCCCCAAGCGGTCGAGTTTCACGCTTCCGAAATCTATCGTGGCAAGACTTCGCCTTGGGACACAGTGAAAGGCAGAGACGAGCGAAGAAAGGTTATCAAAGATGTTCTCGCGGTCCTTGCAAACGACAAACATGGGACCACCGCATTTGCGTGCGCGGTGCACAAATCGTCATTCCCGAATAGGGACCCCATGGAAGTTGCGTTTGAACAGCTCTGCAATCGGTTTGACCTCCAACTTCGCCGAATGCACAATCAAGGTGATACCCAGCGAGGTTTGATCGTCCTCGACGAGAGTTCCTACGAAACTACTCTGCAGCAGTTGGCAAGGGATTTCCGGACCATTGGGAGTGAGTGGGGACTTACGAAAAATATAGCCGACGTGCCACTTTTTGTCGATTCGAAGGCTTCGCGGTGCGTGCAACTCGCAGATCACGTGGCTTATTCCGTATTCCGGCGTTTCAATGCCAAGGATACTCAGTATCTTGATTTGATCCTGCCGAAATTCGATCAAGATCAGGGCAAGATACACGGACTCGTGCATTATCAAACCTACGACGGAAACTGCATGTGTCCAGCCTGCATGAGCCGTAAAATGGCATAGCATGCGGCTCACCCGATGTATTGCTCAACATTCCGCCAGCATTTCACGCGCGTGGTAGCTGGAACGGACAAACGGGCCGCTGGCCACCTGCTGGAAACCCATGCGTCGGGCGGACTTGCCCAACGTGTCGAATTCCTCCGGCGGCAGGTAGCGGACTACCGGCAGTTGAGCGGGCGACGGTTGTAGGTATTGACCCAGCGTGAGCATCCGGCATCCGGCGTCCAGCAGATCGGCCAGCGTGTCGAGCAACTCCTCCGACGTTTCGCCCAGCCCGAGCATCAGGCCGGTCTTCAGCCGGATCGCCGAGTTCTGCTTGTGGATCCGGCGGAACATCTCCAGGGTCCAGCGGTAATCGGACTTGCAACCACGGACGGTGCCATAAAGCCGTGGAACCGTTTCGGTGTTGTGATTGTAGACCTCGGGGGCCGCACGAATCAGTAGATCTACGGCCGCGCGGTTGCCGGCGAAGTCGCTCGGCAGTACCTCGACCGTGGCGGCGGTTGTCCGGCGGATTTCTGCTATCGTGCGACAAAAGTGTTCCGCACCGCCGTCGGGCAGGTCGTCGCGGGTAACGCAGGTGACGACCACGTGGCGGAGCCCCAATCGCCGGGCAGCCTCGGCAAGGCGGCGCGGCTCGTCCGGATCGACCGGCCGGGGCCTGCCCGTGGCCACGCTGCAAAACCCGCACCCCCGCGTGCACACGTCCCCGAGGATCATGAACGTGGCCGTCTTCCGCGAGTAGCATTCCATCCGGTTCGGACACCGGGCCTGGTCGCAGACCGTTTCCAGGCCCAACTCGTCGATCAGTCTGGCCGTAAACTGTCCGGTGTTGCCCTTGGGCAGGTTCCGCTTCAACCAGCGCGGAAGTGATTGGGGATTGGGGATTGGGGATTGGGGATTGGGGTTCGACATGGAAACGTAATGGCAGAACTTGAGTCTCGTCGGCTAAAATGGTAAAAATAAGATTATCGGGGAAACACGACCTGTGACAATAGCCGGGGGACAACGTCCCGCGGGAGCCGGGGGGATAACGTCCCGCGGGGCGTTGCCCCCCGGCTATCGGCCAATTCATCAGAGGACCCCTACCACGTCCAAGACGAAGAAGCAGAAAAAACGGGCACCCGCCGACGCCGACCCGAACGAACGGTTGATTGCCCAGAATCGCAAGGCCCGGCACGACTTCACCGTGCTCGACACCCTGGAGTGCGGCATCGCGCTGACCGGCAGCGAGGTGAAGAGCCTGCGCAGCGGCAAGGTGTCGCTGGCCGAAGCGTACGGTCGGGTGCGCGATGGCGAGGTCTGGCTGGTTGGCTGCGATATAGCCGAGTACGTCGAGGCCAACCGCTTCAACCACGAGCCACGACGACCTCGCAAGCTGCTGATGCACCGCCGCGAGATCAAGCGATTCGCCGGCCAGGCATACGAGCGTGGACTTACGCTGGTGCCGCTTAAGATGTATTTTAAGCGTGGCCGGGCAAAAGTCCTGCTGGGCGTCTGCCGCGGCCGGCAGCGGCACGACAAGCGCGAAGCCATGAAAAAGGCCCAAGCCCGACGCGATATCCAGCGGCAGATGCACCGGCGGTAAAACGAATATGCTGTACCTGAAGGACATCAAGAAATCGTTCACCCAGCCGGACGGGTCGGAACTGCCGGTGCTGGAGATTCCCGAGTTCCACGTCGCCGCCGGCGAGCAAGTAGTGCTGGTCGGCCCCAGCGGGTGCGGCAAGACGACCCTGCTGCACGTGATCGCCGGGATCAGCCGGCCCGACTCGGGCCGGGTGAGAATCGACGATTGGGAGATTACACTGTTCACCGAGGCCGAGTGCGACCGGTTCCGCGCCGGACGGATCGGCTACGTGTTCCAAACGTTCAACCTTCTGCCCGGCTTCTCGGCCATTGAAAACGTGCTGTTGGCCATGTGGTTCACCCGGCGACGCCCCGACAAGGTCCGGGCCCGTCAGTTGCTCGAGCGTGTCGGGTTGGGCCACCGCATGGGCCACAAGCCGCCGATGCTCTCGGTCGGCGAGCAGCAGCGGGTGGCTGTTGCCCGGGCGCTGGCCAACCAGCCCAAGCTGCTGCTGGCCGATGAGCCGACGGCCAACGTGGATGCAGGTAACCAGCAGCAGATACTCGACCTGATACGCCAGACCAGCGGCGAAGAGAAGGTCGCCCTGGTGCTGGTCACCCACAGCCGCGAGGTAGCCCAGCAGTTCGAACGCGTGGATCAACTGGAGCAAATCAACCTGGTAGTGGTAAGCTGATGAGTCTCTGCAAGATCGCCTGGCGAAGTATTCAACAGCGGGCCCTGGCCTCGGCATTGACGGCCTTTTCGATAGGCCTGGGCGTCGCGCTGGTCGTGGCCGTGCTGGTCATCCACAGCGTGGTCGACCGCTCGTTCCGCCGGGGTTCACAGGGGTACGACATGATCGTCGGCGCGAAGGGCGGCCGATTGCAATTGGTGCTCAACAGCGTCTTCTACTTGAGCCAGCCGATTGAGAACATTCCTTACGAGTATTACGAGGAGTTCGTCGACGGCAATTTCTCGCTGGCCGCAGAGACAGCGATTCCCCTTTGCATGGGCCACGCCTACAATGGCTGCACCGCCGTGGCCACCGTGCCCGAAATGTTTGAAGAACTCACCTACCTCGATGGAAAGAAGTACCAGTTCGCCGAAGGCCGGAATTTCAAGCACGAAAACTTCTTCGAGGCGGTGGTCGGCTCGACCGCGGCTCGAAAGACCGGCTTGAAGCTGGGCGACACATTCCGGCCCGTCGGAACGACACCCGAAGGCGAGCAGCACGGCGCAGACGAGCACGAAGCGTTCACCGTGGTCGGCATCCTTGGGCCAACCGGCACCCCCAACGACCGGGCACTGTTTATGAATATGGAAGGGTTCTTTCGCTGTGAATGCCACATGAAGGGGCCCTCAACCGGCGAGAAGTTGTTGCAGGATTCCGACCGGCCGGACGATGCGGATCACCCAAAACACGACCACCTGCACAAGGAAGTCACGGCGATCCTAGTGTGCACCGACATGGAGAACAGGCCGCAGTTGGCCATGGCGCTGCCGGATGTGATCAACGAATCGGCGGTCGCCCAGGCCGTGATGCCCACCCGGGTTATCAGCGAGCTGTTCGACGGGATCGTTGGCAACGTGCAGTTGTTGCTGTTGATCCTGGCGGTGCTGGTCGTGGTTGTGGCTGGAATCGGCATCCTGGTGAGCATCTACAATTCGATGAGCGACCGCCGCCACGAGATCGCCGTGATCCGAGCCCTGGGCGCCCGACGCTCCACAGTGATGGCCGTGATCCTCACCGAATCGATCATGCTCTCGCTCGGCGGCGGGGTGTTGGGATTGCTGCTGGGCCACGGCCTGATCGCAGTGCTAGGGCCAACTATCGCCGAGCAAACCGGCGTGGTCGTCACGGGACTGCAATTCCAGTTGGTCGAGTTGATTTTGATACCGGGGCTGATCGTACTGGCCACCCTGGTCGGCTACCTGCCCGCAGTCTCCGCATATCGCACCGATGTGGCCGAGGCGCTAACAGCCACGCCGTGAAGGGTGGCCAGGGGTCAGGGGCTAGGGGTCAGGGGTCAGTGAGCGGGTGGCAATTTATTGCCACCTCAATTGCCGTACAACTGATACCTGATAGCCGATAGCTGACACCCGATAACTGACCACTGACCACTCCCCATGACGACCGAACCTCGGCAAACCGAACACGGCGAACAACTATACGGCGCCTACCGCGCGGTTAGCCTGTTGGCGGTAGCGAGCCTCGTCTTCGGGGTGTTGTCGATACTTACAGTGTTCAGTTGGTTTTTCGCCGTTATCCCGTTGGCGGGGATTGTGCTGGGACGGCTCGCCTTGCAGAGGATTCGTGACTTCCCAAGCGAGCTGACCGGCCGAGGGTTAGCCTGGGCCGGGCTGGTAGTGTCGCTGGGTCTGTGGATCTTCGGCAGCACCTGCCTGGTCTTCGCCCGATACAGGGAAGTACCCTACGGCTATACCGCGCTAAGTTTCGAGTCGCTCCAGGCGGACGAGGACGTGCCAGGCGAGAAGATACCCCTCGCAATTCTCGACCTGGAGGACAAAAAGGTCTATATCAAGGGCTATATGTACCCCGGACGCCGGAGCATGGGGATCAAGCAGTTCATTCTTGTTCCCACCATCGGCCATTGCAAATTTTGCAGCCGGCAGTTGAAGTCGACCGAAATGATCCTGGTTACCCTGGCCGGCGACCTGACTACCCGATACAGGTCGCACCTGGCCGGGTTCGGTGGAAAACTCCGAATCGACGCCGAACAGGCGGCCCGTGCGTTCGGCGGGCTGCCGTATCGCATCGAGGCGGACTACATGAACTGACCGCCCAGCATTGTTGTGTGCGAGAACATGAACCGAAAGGCACAGCGGGAAGCCGCGTTGCAGTTCCTACTTGACCGAATCGATTACGAGCGGGCGCGGAATGTACCCTACCGGAGGCAGGAGTTTAAGTTGGAGCGGATGCGGGAGTTGCTTGACCGGCTGGACAACCCGCAACGGCGCCTGGTGGTCGTCCACGTGGCGGGCACCAAGGGCAAGGGCTCGACCGCGGCCATGATCGGGGCGGTGCTGACCGCCGCCGGGTATCGGACCGGCGTCTTCACTTCGCCCCATCTCGACCGGCTCGAAGAGCGGATGGCCATGGACGGGCGGCCCTGCTCGGCGGACGAACTGATCGAGCTGGTCGATCGAATCAGGCCGGCGGTCGAGGCAATGGATCATGGCGCAGCCGCAGCCGATTCGGACGAGATCGGGCCGACCTACTTCGAGCTGGTCACCGCCATGGCACTGCTGCACTTCGCCCGGCAGAAGGTCGACGCGGCCGTGTTGGAGGTGGGTCTGGGGGGCCGGCTCGATTCGACAAACGTCTGCCGGCCTCGCGTCTCGGTCATCACCAGCGTCAGCTTCGACCACACCCGGCAGTTGGGAAATGCCCTGGGCTCGATCGCGCGAGAAAAGGCCGGAATCGTCAAGCCGGGCGTGCCGGTGGTAAGCGGCGTTACCGAAGAGGAGCCGCGGGAGGTAATCCGCCGGATTTGTCGGCGGCGCGGGTGCCGGCTGGTCGAACTGGGCGTAGATTTCGATTTCGACTACCACCCACCCCGACACCTTGAGCAGGCCCCGGCAACCGGCCGGCTCGATTTCCACGGCATCGCCGACGGAGTCGCCTCCCACAAGGATGTTTCGCTGGGGCTGCTGGGCCGTCACCAGGCGGCCAACGCCGCGGTGGCCCTGGCCACCCTGGCCGAACTGGAGCGAGCCGGCTGGAAGATCACCGAGCAGTCAGTCCGAGCGGGCCTGGCCGAGTTGGTTTGGCCGGCCCGGGTGGAAGTGCTCGCCCGCCGGCCGGCAATTGTGCTCGATGCGGCACACAACCTGGCGTCGATCAACGCGTTGCTCCGGGTCCTCGACGAGAGCTTCTCGGTGAACCGCCGGCTGTTGATCTTCGCTGCCACCGAAGAGAAGGACCTCCGTGGCATGCTCTCTTGCGTACTTCGTGGGTTTGACGAGGTGATCTTTACGCGCTACTTGAACAACCCCCGGGCAGTGCGGCCGGAGCGGCTCGAGACGTTGGCCGCCGAGTTCGGCGGTCGGAGTCATCGCGTTTTCGGCGAGCCGGCCGCTGCCTGGGATGCGATCCGCCGACTGGCCGTACCGGAAGACCTGATATGCGTCACCGGTTCGTTTTTCATCGCCGCCGAGATGCGACACCTGCTTGTAGGAATGACGAAGGACGAATTAAATGCTGAATGACACAACAGAGGCGGCAGTGAACTGCCGCCCCCTCAATCTACCGCCTACTGCCTACCGCCCACCTTTTTTCAAGGAGTCCACGCTATGTCCATCAATTTCCGCACTGCAACGTGTTTGTTGACACTGTTTGTCTTGTTTGCCGGTGGTCGGATTTCGCCGGGACAACAGATACCGACGAAGACCGATCCGGTGCTGGTCGCACTGGATGCCAAGATTGGCCAGTTCCTGGAGGGGGTTTCGGCCGGGCAGGCGCAGAACGCTTACCAGGAACTGCTGGCCGGCAGCCAACTGGCCAGGCAGGAGAAAGCCGTCAAGGAATTGATCGACAAGACAAACGATCTCCAGAAGAAGTACGGCCCGTACCGCGAGTTCGAGCGGATTGCCGCGAAGCGGGTCGGCAGCGACCTTGTGTTGCTGAAGTACCTTTACAAGTGCGAGAATTTCCCCGTCGTCTGGTACTTCACCTTCTACCGCACCCCGACCCCGGGCGAGGCCCCACCCAAGAGCAGCACCTGGCGGGTTGTCACCCTCCGCTTCGACACCGAGTTGGAGTTGTTGGGATTGTGAGGTTTAGCCGCCGGGCAAGCCCGATTTTCCGCAGGTTGTTTTTTCTGCTAAGACGATGGCAGTTGGGAACTGGGCGGCCGGGGCGAAAAAAAGGTTGAAAATCCGATAAATGTTAAAATAGGTAAACTTGCGCTGTGGAGCC
>JAUWHT010000363.1 GCA_030605745.1 Pirellulales bacterium
GGCTCCACAGCGCAAGTTTACCTATTTTAACATTTATCGGATTTTCAACCTTTTTTTCGCCCCGGCCGCCCAGTTCCCAACTGCCATCGTCTTAGCAGAAAAAACAACCTGCGGAAAATCGGGCTTGCCCGGCGGCTAAACAATCTGAAATCTGAAATCCCAATTCCCATGCGTCGACATCTGATCGGAATCATTGCGATAATGCTGCTTGTCGGCGCAGTGATATTCTGGATCTGGCCGCCGACAGCGCAAGGTTGGCAAATCCAGTTGGAGGCGGCCTGCTGGCGGCTGGGGGCATTGATGGCCGTGTTGTGGGTGGCCTATCCGCAGGTTTATCACATGCCCGCCTGGCTGTTAGCCATGCTGCCGCTGCTGGTGGTAGTCCTGGCCATCCGCCCCCGCTGGTTCCTGCTGGCACTGCCGATCATCATCGCGCTGGCCATCCTAAAACCGCAGATCGGCCGACGTGGGTAAGGCGGGTACCGGTCGATTCAAAGACGTATTCCCCCGAGCCAACCCGATAGACGGCCACATCCCCTTCGGTGCGGAGCAGTTGCACGCCGGTGGCTTCACCGACCGGTTGGCCACCCTCGCTGACCGAGCCGTCGGGATCGACGGGCACGTAGACGCTTGCCGTGGTGTTCACCGGCACGGTTACACGGAGTCTGAAGCGGCCGTTGTCGAGTTGCCACTGGCTCTCGATCAGGCCGTGGACGCAGCGGTAGCTCGCTCGGGCCCACGCCAGATCGCCCACAACGGCCGGGCGAATGAGGAAATGCTTAAAGCCCGGTCCCTCTGGATCGGGCCGGATGCCGGCGATCCCTTCGATAAACCACGCACCAACCGATAGGAACGAAGTGTGGTTGCGGGACTCTTCATCGTCCCAGCGTTCCCAGATGGTTGTGGCCCCACGCTGGAGCATGTACCCCCAACCCGGATAGGTCTTCTGATTGACCATCGTGAAGATCAGATCGTTGCGTCCGGCCTGCGTGAGGTATTTCAGCACGACGTAGGTACCGAGCACGCCGGAGTACACGTGCCCCGCTCGGGTGACGGTAATCTCGTGCTCCAGCTTGGCCACCACCGATTCCCGAAGCGACGGGGGCACCACGCCCAGCATCAACGAAAAGGCCAGATACGGTGGTTCCGAGTTGACGTAGCTGTTGCTCTGTGGATCGAAGAAACTGCGCTGAACGGCCTCGCGGATCGCCGCGGCCTTACGGCGATAGGCGGCCGCGTCGTCGGGCTTGCCCAGGACTGCGGCCGTCTCGGCCGTGAGCTGCGTGCAATGCAGCCAATAACAAGTGTTGAAGAACTGCCGCCACCGGGCCGGCATCCGCCAATTGATGAGCTTGTCTTTGTGCTGCAGGTCGGGTTTGAAGCCATTGACAGTCTGGTTCCGACCCGGGGCTACCCAATCGCCCAGGAAATCCCACTCGCCGCCCCAAGGTTGGAGCACATGGGCTTTGCTCTTCGACTCCAGCCAGTGCAGGTATCGCTGCATGGTGGGATAACAATCTTCGAGGATCCGCTTGTCGCCGTAACGGCGGTACATCTCCCATGGCAAAGTGACGATGATGGCTCCCCATGCCGGTCCGCCGCCACCGACGTACTGTGGTGCCGTGTGCGGTAGTTTACCTGTGCTCGCGTCCTGAACGTCGTGCCAATCTCTCAGCCATTTGGTGTAAAGCGGGCCCTGCTCGAAGCTGCAAAGGGCGGTCTCCATTGCCGCTTGACCCTCGGCTCCGTAGCCTTGCCGCTCGCGGTGTGGGCAGTCGACCACGTAGCCGCCGAGGCTCTGGCAGCGGTACGTCCACAAGGTCGTTCGGTAGATCTGGTTAAACAGTTCGTTGGAACACTCGAACTCGCCCGCCGGCCTGTAGTTGGTGTGGATCAGATAGCCCTTGACATCTTCGGGCTGCGGGGCGCGGTCCAATCCGGTCACCGTCACCCATCGAAACGCGTGGTAGTTGAACCGGCTCGAAAACACTGTCGGGCCGTCACCCCACAGAATCACTTCGTCGAACTGGTTGAACGATCTCGGTTGGTCGGCTCGCTCCGAGTACTCCAGGGTGACTTTGCGTCCCCGCGGTCCGTGCAGGCGGATATCCAGCCAGCCGGTGTAGTTGCGGCCCATGTCGATCACGTAGGTGCCCGCCGGGCCGCCGTCGATCTTTAGCGGTTGGATCGTATGGACCCGGCGGTTCGGCTCGACCATCTGCGCCGACAGCCGCGGCGTGGTCGAACCAGTCACAGCGACCGGCTGCCAGGACGAGTCGTCCAGTTCGGCTGTGCTCCAACCGGGCACCTCCCGTGTGGCGTCGTAGCGCTCGCCCCCGAAGTTGCCCCATCGCCACTGGCCCAGGATCGTGATCGGGCTGGGGTGCGCCTTCCAGGCGTCGTCCGTACCGACGCAAATGGTTCGTCCGTCGGCCAGTTCGACCTCCAGTTGGGCCCTGACCGCGGGGCCGTGGGACAGCTTGTACGAGGGCCACCCCGCCCAACCCGGCCCCAGCCATAGTCCCATGCAATTGAGTCCCCGTCGCAGGTGCTTGGTTACGTCGTGCGTTACATACAGCACCCGATGGCGGTAGTCGCTCACGGCCGGGCTCAACACGTCGTTGCTTACCTTCTGGCCGTTGAGATACAGCTCATGGTAGCCGATAGATGCCACGTAAACCGTCGCTTGTTTCGGCTGGCCGTCTAATGCGAAGGTCCTGCGGAACCAGGGACACGACACAGCCTTGTTGTTTGTCACAGCAGCCCTCTCAGCGATCCACTGGGCCTGCCAGTCCGATGGTTTCAGCAGCCCCATCGACCAGCAAGCCGGCTTGCTCCATGCTGACGCCACGCCGTCCTTGTCCCACACTCGCACCTTCCAGTAACAGCGCCATCGCGACTGCAAGGGCTTGCCCTGGTAGACGACGTGGATCGAATGGTCCGACTTAACCCGGCCGCTATCCCACAAGTCGCCCTCGCCGGCTTCGAGCTTCACCTCACTGCTGGCAACCAGCACATGATAGGCAGTCTGTTTCTGGCACCGCTGGTCTGACTGCAACACCCAACTCAAACGGGGCCGGATTACGTCAATGCCCAGCGGGTTGACCTGGTACTCGCATCTGAGAACGTGTTTTGAAATTACCGAGGCGAGTCCCCTCCCCCTCCGGGAGAGGGTTAGGGTGAGGGTTATTCGGCAAGAAACCCCCGCTATTTGCGGTGTGATCCATGCCGCC
>JAUWHT010000131.1 GCA_030605745.1 Pirellulales bacterium
AGGGACCGCCAGGGCGACAGGCGATCCAGCGACCAACCGTCGGAACCCCGAGGCGGCGGTACGCGTTGTGGTGCGCCCGGGCCCAGTGAAAGCCGTGAGTCTCTCCGGAGGCAAATCCGAAAGGCCATCCACGATACCCCATGCGAAAGCTCGACCACATGTCACACTGGTCGCAGTCGTCGACCACCAGCACGTTGTGGGCTGCGCTGGAGCGGCAGTAGCGGCGCATTTCGTCGTCCTGGTAACCGAACACTCCGCTGTCGACGAACAGGCGCCGGCCTTGGACCGAAGCCTCGAAGCCGAGAAGATCGGCGTGGGCGTGTGCCGGCAAGTGATCCGGACCGACCGGTCCTGCGTCGAAGAACAGGAAATCCCCGCCGTGGCGATAGATCCAGTAGTCAGTGGATAGTGGAGAGTGGAGAGTGGATAGTGGATAGTGGATAGTGGATAGTGAGTTGTCGGCGGCCCGGGCGAGCAATTGGCCGGCGGGCGGCGCCTCGCCGAAGTACGAATCGCCCAAGAGTGGAATCTGGGTATCGGGGTGTAGAATCTTGCCTAAGAACGCGGCCATCTTCTCCGCTGTTTCGTTGCAGAAGGCTGCTAGGTCCGGCATGATGCTTCTGATGGCATCGCGAATGTCGAGGACGGCCTCGAGCATCAAAGCGTGATACATCGGCGATCGCTCAAAATGCTCGCCGTGCGGGAGGACCTGCCGGTCGAGTTCTTTGCGCAGGATTCGGGCGCCGATGCGCAGCCAACGCTCCGCGTCAGGACCTTCAAGGAATGCCCCGATCAGTACCAGTGCCCGGGCATTCTCCAACAAGTGATTCCCACCGAGGTCCCGCTCCAAATGGCGCTGGAGGAACCTCGCCTGGCAAACCATACTACCCAAGACCTGCCGGCCTATATCCTCGCCCGGGGCAGAGGCCGACCAAAGCAGTATCCACACCGGCAGCCGGCGCGAAATACAATAAGGGTGCCAAGCATCCGTCAGCACGCGCGAGTCGGCCAGCCGATTGTTCTCGATCCAGTCGGCGATAAGCTGCCACGACCGCTCGAACCACCTCGGCTCTCCGCTGTTAAGCCCTTCGGCGGCCAGATCCAACAGGAACTCGTGGTAGTGCAGGCAAAAACGCCATAGGTGGGGTACTTCCGGCCAGGACTCCAGCCGCCAGTCGACCGGGTCGGGCAGCGCTCGTTGTTGATTGAGAAACGTGTACCGGCCGTCAATAATCTCTCGGGCATTTGACGCCGTACCGCTCCCCCGGCACTCGGCCAGCTTCAGTTGCAACAGTGGCTTCCAAGCGAGATTTTTTCGGAGCGTGGGAAGCACCTTTAGTGGTCGCGTGTAGCCTCGCCCTCCGGTAAGCTGTAGCAACCGACGGCGAGCCATGCCAACCAGCCGCATGACCAACTGCGACTTGCGGTGGTACCGCAGGACGTACCACCAGCGCGCCGCCTGTCGAATCCAGCTATTGGTGCGTCTCATCCAAGCCGATGGGTGTATCTGCCTCAACCATAAAGCCGCGACCGGTGGTCGCGCCGATGTCTCCGGTAGCGTAGAAGATTCATGGCGCGACCACCGGTCGCGGCTTTATGTGTCATTTCGCCGACTTCCGCGTTAACTAACATTGTACGCGCGTTGTTAGCCCCGCTCTGTTTCTGCAAGGGCGTCTGTGTCTGCCGCTTGCGGCGCCGGCACCGCCACCGGGACTTCAACTGCCTCGATGCCTGCAACCTCGTGCAGCAGTTGGAGAAATTCCGCCGCCAGCAGGTCGCGGTTGTAGTGTTCGGCGACGTAGTCTCGAGCGGCCTGGTCCCACTCCGACGCGGCCACCGGATCGTCGGCCAGTTTTTCCACAGCCTGGACGAGCGACTCGGCCGAATCGGGCTCCATCTCCACGCCAGCCCCGGCTTCCATGACCACGTCACAGGCCTCACCCTGCACGCCCATGATGATCGGCCGGCCCATGGCCATGGCCTCAAAGACCTTCGACGGCAGCACGGTTGCGAAGAGTTCGCAGTTCCTAAGATGAATCAAGCAGGCATCAGAGCTTGCCAGGATGGCGGGAATTTCCTCTTTGGGTTGCCGTCCGGTGAAAACCACCATCCCGTCCAGGCCGGCACGCTTTGCTCCCTCCTCAAGCCGCTTGCGCGCGGCACCGTCGCCCACCAGCACGAACGCGATGTCGCGGCGGACTTCCTGCTTGAGAATCTTGGCGGCCTCAAGCACCACTTCCAAGCCATGAGCCATGCCGATCGTGCCGAGGTACGAGCAAACGAATTTGCCCTCCAAGTCCCACATATGCAGGAATCGTGCATCGGGCTCGCCGGGAGTGAAAAACTCCAGGTCGACGCCGTTGGTAATTACCGAAATGCGATCCTGCAAATCCACCTTTTCCAGAATCTTGTCCCGGTACCCTTGGCCCACCGCGACGATATGATCGGCAGAACGGTACATTAGTCGTTCCATCCGCTCAAGAACCCACAATATGCAACGATTCCGCAAGGCACCGACGACCTCGATAGACTCGGGCCAGATGTCACGGACTTCCAGTACCAGCGGCGCTCCCTTCAGCCAGGAGATGAACACACCGGCCCACCCGCAGAAGAACTGTGGTGAGGTGGCCACCACCACGTCCGGGCGCGGCAATCGGATGGCCGCCAGGGTCGCCATCAGCATGTAGGAAAGGTAATTGGCAATCCGTCGTATCGTACCCGCGTTCGGCGCCAAATAGGTCCAAACCCGAACCACCCGGACTCCCTCGACGTCCTCGATCTGCCGCCGCAACTTGTTCTTGTAGCCTTCATAGAGCACTCCATCGGGGCAGTTCGGCGCGCAGGTCACTACCGTCACGTCGTGCCCGGCCCGGGCCCAGCGCACGCAATGCTCAAACGTCCGCGTGGCAGGGG
>JAUWHT010000417.1 GCA_030605745.1 Pirellulales bacterium
TCTCGTCGGTCCCGATGACGGTGTATGGGGTCAGGTACCAGAACTCGGCGTCGTCGACCAGGATGTCTTTGGTCCCGCCGCTGGGCGATGCGTCGGGTAACTCCAGGCTGAAGATCAGCCGCTGGTCGGACTCGAAGGCGAGTGTGGCGACCAGCTTCTCGTAGTCGTAAAGCGGCACGGTTTCCGTGCCGTAGGCGTCGAATGGGCCGCCCCAATGCCCATCGGCCAGCAGGTGGTTTGGCGGGGCCGAGAGAAAGACGCCCAAGTCGGTCAGGCTGACATTGACCGCCATGCCCAACCAATCGACCGGCGCGAACCAGTCCGGTGCGTCGGGATTGAGCGGCTGGCGCGGATCGGGCATCCCGATCCAAACGGCCGGCGGCCGGAAGTTGGGCTCGTGGCCGGTCGGGGTGTTGTCCACCGGCCAGTCGTCCGGGTCGTCGGTTGGCCCATAATCGAAACCCTCGCGCAGCGGCAGGTAGGAAAGCGTGTCGCGGACTTGGCGCTGAAAATCGGCCGGTTCTGCGACGAGCTGGCCGGCCGCGTCAAGTTTCGGGGCGGCCTGGACGAGGTGAAAATCCCAATCGGCCGGCGCCCCATACTGCTGATAGACTGGCCGAAACTGGTCTTGCGCGCGTACCGCGTCGTGCGCTGCCGGCTCGTCCATAATGTCGCCCGTGCCGTGCTTGTAGTCGGTCTCCAGTTCGTCCGACCATTTCTTGACCAGCGTTTCACTGTTAGGCTCCTCGATCTGTTTGCCGCGGAGCGAACAGCAGACGACGATCCGCTTGCCCAGCACGCGCACCCGCTTGTAGCCGTGGTCCTCTGATTGCGACACATGGGTCTGGATGTTATCGGTCGTCTGCGACGCCTGAATCTGTACAGTGTTGGGATTCTTCGGCAGCGTCTTGCCGGCGAAGCTGAAATCGAGTGACGAGAGGGCGTAGACGTAGATCACGAACCCGCCGTCGTGGGCGAAAATCGTGTAGTCGATACCCAGTTTCGTCGGGATCAGTCTGCGGAGGACCTGGTCGACCGTCTGCGTGGTCGATAGCGGGATCGTCTCTTCGAGGTCCTTTAGGATGTTGGCCTGGCCGGCCAGGTTCCACGAGGGGCCATCGGAATCGCTCTCGTCGACGAACCGCTTCAAGATGTACTCGGCGTAGTCGTAGTGGGTCCAGATCTCTTCGCCGCCGTAGAGGTAGGTGCTGCCGTGCTTGTACTCGGTCCGGTTGCCGCGAATCCAGCCCCGCTTGTCGCGGTCGTTGACGTTGGGCACCCAGGCGAGGTCCTTTTCTGCGCTATCGACACACCAGAACGATCGGCTGATGGCGATTTTGCGCAGGATTTGGAGCGGCCCGTAAGCTTGATAAGTTTGCACGCCGCTGGGACCGTGGGCCGTGCTGCCGTGCACGTCGCGGATCTCGCCGCTTAAACGGCCGATCCAGGCCGGCTGTAGGCCCTGCTGGCCGACCATCCGGATGCGGACCACCAGCCGGCCCCGCTGCCCCAGGCCGGCTTTGGCCCGCCTGTGGCCTCCCAGGGCAGCTTCACGGTCCCGTAGCGGCGCTTGAGTTCACACGAATCGAGGTCCTGGCCGGAAGAACACACCGATGCCCGGACAAACTGTAGCTCGGACGTGAACTGCCAATCGGCCGACCAGGTTGGTTTCACATCCACCACCGCCGGGTAGACGTGCTTGGGGAACTCGACGGTAGTAGGACCGATGATTGTGGGCATGGAGTTAGTGGAGAGTGGATAGTGGATAGTGAAGAGTGGTCAGTGGAGAGTGGTCAGTGGTCAGCAACTCTTCACTATCCACTCTCCACTCTCCACTACTTTCCCGGGCCAGCGCTCGGCGGTTAGGATTGCGCTGGGGCCGGTGGCGTCGGCGGTGGTGGTTAGTACGGTTGAGTTCTCGCTGTAGACCCAGTCCGCCGCGGCGGATTCGCGGCGGGTTTGCAGCCGGACTTTGACGCCTGGGCCGGCAGATCGTGGCTTAGCAGGGCCAGGCCGCCGGCCTGCATGTCGAGTGTGACGTCGGGGCTATCGGCCGGCGGGGTCGAGCCGTCGGTCGTGTACGCCACGGCGTACTGCTCGGCCCGGGCGTCGCCCAGCTCGTAGTACATGCCGACCACCCGAACCACGCCGCCGGCCGTAAGTTCGAGCCGCCAGTCGTTCGGCCCGGCCGGCGGAGAGTCGGTTTCCTCGCCGCCGGTCAGATCGAGCCGCAGATAGGTCTCGCCGTGCGGGCCGATCGGCAGGAACCCCGAGTCGATCACGCCGTTGAAGTAGCTGGCCGAAAGGTACCAGGTCCCGTCGGTGTAGGTATCCGACGGTTCATAGGGCAGCGTGGCGTTGGTCGCAAACGGTGTGTCGCCCTCCGCCGGCGGTGCGGAGTTGCTCCGATAGAACCGGTACTCGGCCGCGTTGAACACGCGATACTTGCCGCGGCCGTCGTGATAGAACCGCGTCCGGAAGGCGGGCCAGGCGGTTACAGTGGATAGTGGAGAGTGGGGAGTGGAGAGTGGGGAGTGAATAGAAGAGTGGATAGTGGATAGTGGATAGTGGAGAGTGAAGAGTTCTGCCCGGGCGCGCGACCGGACGCAGCGCCCCCGGCGACGTGGCCGGCCGGTGCGAGCGGCGACCAGTAGTGGGTCGCTGCCGTCGTTCAGTGCGGACAGAACGGTAGTCATCAGTAGGGTTAGTGGATAGTGGTCAGTGGATAGTGGTCAGAAAGCTCTTCACTATCCACTATCCACTCTCCACTCTCCACTTCTTTAGAACTCCTCAAACTCCATGGCGACGCTCAACGGGACGGCCGTGGTGATTCCCGGCGCGCCTTGCAGGAGCATGGTCGAGTCGCGATCGACCACCGGGCCTTCGCCGGGCAGCCACTCTTTGACGAGCGTGCCGCGTGCGTTGATCGAGCCTTCCCAGACGGGGACCGAGGCCACGACGGTCGGTTCGGCCGAGTAGTCTTTCTTGCCGCTGAGGTTGGCGGCAACGCTGTCCGGGTCGAGCTTCTCGGGCGTGACGGCGGTCGCGGTCCCGTCGGTCGTGTTGTTGCTGCGGACCAGCCGCAAGGCGACCTGTATGTCCTGGGCCGCGGCGCCCGCACCGCCGGCGGTGAGCGACCGGATGCGTGCCCGGTGCCCGACGGTATCGGCCGCCTTCAGGCCCAACAGGCTCTTGAACGTGTCGACAACGGCGCCGGTTTCGACGTCGTAGGCTGAGATTGAAAATGCTGGCATGGTCTTTACTCCAGTGGATAGTGGATAGTGGATAGTGGTCAGTGAATAGTGGTCAGAGAAAGCGCCGGGATAAACCGGTATGGAGTTGCGAATGAGAGAGTCGTACGGGAAAGGGCTAGCGAACCATCCCGGCCCTGAGTCGTACGCTGGCGGTGGTGACACCGCGGGTGTGGCAACGGCAGGGGTACGCG
>JAUWHT010000448.1 GCA_030605745.1 Pirellulales bacterium
CGCTATTTGCGGTGTGATCCATGCCGCCCTCACCCTCTGCCCCTCTCCCAAAGGGAGATTTAAAACACGTTCTAAGGCGACCGAGAAGCACGCCGCGTAGACGCGGCGGCTAAACAGTAATCACTTCGGCACCGTCAGTGGCCTGACAGACGTAAACCGAGGGCGTTTGGCCGGTTTTCTGCTTGTAGGCGGCGGCGGTCTGCTTGGCGAAGTTGTCGGCGGCCTCGGCGTCGATCAGCGCCACGGCACAGCCGCCGAAACCGGCCCCGGTCATCCGGGCGCCGTAGCAGGCGTCGTGTGCCTGGGCACATTCGACCATGGCGTTCAGGGCGTCGCTGGAGACCTCGTAGTCGTCGCGCAGGCTTTCGTGGCTCTTGTTCATCAGCACGCCCAGGGCCGACACTTCCCCGCGGTGCATTGCCTCGACGGCCTGCAAGGTGCGGTCGTTTTCGGTGATCACGTGCAGCGCGCGGCGTTGGGCGGTTTCGTCCAGACCGGCCGCTGATTGCTGGAACAGATCCAGGCCCACGTCGCGCAGGGCGCGGACCTTGAAGAAATCGGCGGCCGATTCGCACTGCCGACGCCGCTCGTTGTAGGCCGAATCGACCAGTCCCCGGCGGGTCGACGTGTCGAGCACCACCACGGCCACGCCCACCGGGAAGGGTACCGGCCGGGTGGCCAGCGAGCGGCAATCGATCAGCAGGGCATGGCCGGCCCGGCCGGCGGCCGCGATCAGTTGATCCATGATCCCGCAGTTGACACCGATCCACTGGTTCTCCGCCCTTTGGGCCAGCCTGGCCATCCCGGCGGCGTCCCAATCGAGGTCGTTCACTGCGGCGAACGCCCGGGCAGTGGCCAATTCCAGTGCGGCGGACGCGGCAAGCCCTGCACCCATCGGTACGTCGCCGGCCAGCACGCCCTCCCAGCCGGCCAGTTCATGGCCGGATTCCTGGAGGCTCCAGGCCGTTCCTTTGAGGTATTCGATCCACCCCGCCTTTTCGTCGGTGATCGCCTCAAGGGCGAACTCCCCAGTCTGGTCGTAGTTGATCGAATGGACCACCACGCGTCGGTCGTCGCGCGGCCGCAAAGCAATCCAGATCGCCCGATCAATGGCCAGCGGCAGCACGAATCCGTCGTTGTAGTCGGTATGCTCGCCGATCAGGTTGACCCGGCCAGGGGAACGAACGATCCACCCGGCCGACTGCCCGAAACGCTCGGTAAAGTGCTCGGCGACTTCTCGCGGTTCAATCGGCATCGAAACGGACCTTCAATCGACCAGTTCCAGGAACACGTCCTCCGACAATCGGCGCTGGGCCGCTTGTCCAAGTTCATCCCGGCGGCGGCGTTGGCCCACGGCGTGCCAGGGGCTGACGCCTTCCAGTTCGGGCATGATCTCGACGAGTTGCTCGACGAGCGTCTGAGCCATCCGACGAATCGGCGCCTGCTCGGACACCTCTATCATCGCCAGGGCGGTCTTCATCACGCGGACCAGTTGGGCGCGCCGCAGGACGGGTGCTGCGAGCGGATCGCCCGCTTCTACCAGCAACTCGCTGATTGGAACCTCCAGCACCTTCTGCCACTCGTACAATCTGCTGAGCGGCATGTCGGCCGTTTCACGTTCCTGGAGCTTCACCGTAGCGACATCCACGTTCAATCTCCGCGCCACCGTGCGGCGCGAGATCCCCTGCAATCGGCGGACCGTACCCACGCGATGCAGAGGACGTTTGGTGGTGGGGATCCTCAAATCGTTGATTCTCCCTACCTCGGAAACACTGTGACTGATAAGACCCATGATGGTAGCCCTCCCGTTCTTCGATTCGTCGCGAATCGCGAAAAGAAAAAAGGATCAATTACTAGCCGGTTGGCGAAATGCCAAATTGAAGGCTGCGAAGACAAGTCCACTCACAATAAGAAAATACCATCTTCATTAGATATTTTACCACCCCGAGAAGAAACCGACAAGTAGCACTACCGGGTGGCCAGATGGGGCCAGAATGTCGGGGTCGTGGGGAGCAGGAATGAGGGATTGGGGATTGGAACTTGACTCTAATCCCCAATCCCCAATCCCTAATCCCCCAGCTATTCCTCTATGGCAAAGTCTTTCAATCTGGCGAGGAAGTTGGGACGGGCGGGTTGGCTGGGGCCGTGCAGTTTTTCCCTTGTCCGGCGGTCGATCGCCGAAGGACAGGTTTCGTCGAAGACGAGAACGGCCCTGCCGCTGCTGTGACGGAGGCCCGTCCGGACAGCCGACTCGCGCCCCAGGCGTTCACCGTGGCGGACCAGTCGGACCTGTGGGTAGTAGCGGGCAAGTTCGTCGCCGATTTCGCTGGTGGCGTCGGACGAACCGTCGTCGATGATTACCAGTTCAAACCGCTCGGCTAGGTCCGAGACGACCTCGAGGACTTCCAGCACCGTGCCGGCGAGTGTCGATTGGGCATCGTGCACCGGCAGCAAGACAGTCAGCGAGCGTTCCAAGGGGTGTTCCTTTCGGGAGGGAAGAAGACACACCGCGCTGTTAATCAATGTCGGACTTCGAGCGGGAATCGCTAAAGACAAGCCCCAAGCGGCCATGTTGCGCGATTCGTGCCGCCCCGGCCGATCATGCCAGATGCGTGGGCCCGTCGGGTGAAGGACATAGTGGTTGTGACGGTTCCCTTGCAGAACAGCCGGGAATCCGCGAACCTAGACCAGGTTAGGCGAACGAATCCTGTGTTATTTGGGACAACCTACAATGGACAAGAGAACCAAGAAAAAGATCTACACGCTCAACCAGCGGATTCAGAGACTCCACCAGCAGTTGGCCGGGGAGAGGCAACAAATGGACGACCCGCAAGAGCTGAAGAACCTTCAAGGACAACTCACCGCCGCTGAAGCGGAGTTGGCCAAGCTGAAAGGCTCGTGAGTTGTCAGTTGTCGGTTATCAGTGGTTAGGCATTGTAAAAGAATAACTTGACCGAATCGGCAACTGGGTGGCACGTCCCTGAGCAGAGCGAAGGGCGTGTTTTTCCGGCCGAATCGGTAACTGGGTGGCACGTCCCTGAGCAGAGCGAAGGGCGTGTTTTTCCGGCCCCCACGCCCATCACTTCGTTCTGGGCGTGCCACCCAATTGATCGAGTTATTGTGTTACAGCTCCTTACTTAGTTGTCCATTGTTCTGACCACTGACCTGACCACTGATAACTCCATGCGGACCTCGCTGCGAACATCGGTAGCCGTGGCGCTGACCGCCGGCATCGTGCTCGGCGCGTGGGGGTATGCCAGTCGCAAGCAGTTGGCCCGGCAGTTGGCCTGTTATCGGGTCGGGGCCGCCGAGTCATTCGAACTGGCTCAAGCCGAAATCGCCTGGTTCGAAAGCAGCCCGGATCGCAAAGTCCGGCTCGAAGAACTGGTCCGAAAATGGGGAACCGGCAACCGGCAGTTCGATCTATATCTCGCCCGGCACCTCGGCAATGCCGCGTGCACCGATTCGCTGCGGGAGAGCTTCTGCGCCGAGATGGACCGCCGCGAGGAACTGCCGGCGCGCTGGGCACACTACTGGACCTACCGGACACCGCTGGAACCGGACCAACAGATCGTCTCGATACTGAAGTACCTGGACACCTTGTCCACCGCCGACGGGTCGAAGACGATCACCTGGCGCGAGGTGCTTGACTTGCGAGCGGTGTTCCAACTGACTGGGCACCGGCCTGCCCGGGGTATCTCGCCCACCAATTGGCGCGAGTACTACCGCGTGTGGCAGGAAACCCGGCCGGCTGAGCTTCCACACGTCGCCCGACCATAAAGCCGCGACCGGTGGTCGCGGTTGAACGAACAACCACGCGATTTTCTCCGAACCGCTGGGCGCGACCACCGGTCGCGGCTTTATGTATGTTTCCCCGGTATTGGGGCAAGCCCGACGGCTAAACTACACTACGGGCCGATACTGCGTGGATCTCGGGCGAGGAAGTCGCGTGGGCCGCGGCTTGTGTAATAGGGATAAGCGATGGCCCCGGTCGGTGGGCCGGGCGCGGCTGTCGCCTGGCGAGGCCTAGACCTTTCCCAACCCAGCAACCCCCCCAGCCCGGGATTCTCCGGGTCGTACAGCTCACTATCCTCGTAGTATACCGGGCAGCCGGTATCACTGCACACGTCGCAATCCGGCGTGCAGCTTGCGCAGTTTTCCGGGGCCATTTGGCAACTGCCCATTATACAACCGCTCAGCCCGGCCAGCACGGTGACCGCCAAGAGCATCAACAACGCGCGTTTCATGTCCGACGATTCCTTTTTTCAGATAGGTCGCTAAACGAAACATCGGCCTGACAACCGGCAGAATCCAGAAAATCGCCAGGACCGTTAGCATTTGCCCAGCTTTCCTCACCGATCCGGCCGAGGACCGGGCTGCTGGACGACCCACTGCGAAGCTGATACGTTGGCTCATTATGGTCGCCGCTATCGAATATATTGAGAAGATTATCGCCACCTTCGGCCAGGCTACCGAGGCCAACTTACAAACGCCCGGCCGGGTGGGGAACGTCATCGAACTGACGGCGGAGTTGGCCGACGAGGTGATGGTCACCGGTGACTTGCACGGGCATCGGCGGAACTTCAACCTGATCAGGAAGACCTCCGCCCTGGACGCCCATCCCCGGCGGCACCTGATCCTCCAGGAAGTCTGCCACGGCGGTCCTACCTACCCGCAAAACGGAGGGTGCATGTCCCATACCCTCCTGGAAGACGTCGCTGGGCTGAAGGTCAAGTATCCCCAGCGTGTCCACTTCATCCTGGGCAACCACGAGCTGGCCGAGCTGGCCGATTATCCGATCCAGAAGAACAGGCAGATGCTCAACCTGCTGTTCCGGATGGGGTTGCAGCAGATGTACGGGCCGGCCGCGGACAAGGTGCGAGAGTCGTTTTTTCCGTTCCTGCGTAGCTGCCCGCTGGCCGTGCGAATGCCCGGCGGGGTGTTCATTTCCCATAGCGTGCCGGAGAACTGCGATACCCAGAAGTTCGACAGCTCGATCTTCACCCGTCAACTGGACAAGGACGAGTATCTCGAGCGGGCCAGCATCTTCCAGTTGGTCTGGGGACGCGACTACCGCCAGGAGAATGCCCAGGCGTTTGCCGAGTTAGTGGGGGCCAACGTGCTCCTGAACGGCCACGAGCCCTGCCCTGAAGGATTCAACGCACCCAACCAGCTCCAGATCATCATCGACTGCTGTGCCGAGAAGGCGTCCTACGTGATCCTGCCGACCGACCGGCAGTTCAGTCACGCAGATATCCTCCAGCGGATCGAGAGACTCGTTTAGGACCCGCGCAGAAATAAGCTGTACAAATTTTGGTGGCACGCCCTGAGGAACGAAGGGCGTGGCAAGGTGCCCCAAACACGCCCTTCGCTGCGCTCAGGGACGTGCCACTCTTGGTGGAATTCCCCAACGGCGACGACCAATCTGCTCCAGGGCCAACGCGCCGGGCAAGCCCGGCGGCTAAACTTGGGAGTTCTGGTAACCTGGGTGCTCTCGCCACCTGTTCCCATGTCGCTCTTGGTCGCCCGGGCCGAATCTGGTACAAGTACCGCTTCGAGTGCCTGGATTGGAGGCCGGGCTGCACGTGTTCGACCACGGACGGATCGTTTGTGAAGAATTTCTCTAGGGTTTTGCGGCTGGCGCTGCGATATCGGTTCACCTTGGCGGGGGCGATAGTCTGTGCGCTGGTGGTGGCTGTCCTGTGGGGGGCAAACATTGGCGCCATCTACCCCTTCGTCGAGGTCACCTTCCAGGGCGAGTCGCCCCAGCAGTGGATTGCCGACGAGATCAAGCACGCTCAGCGGACGCAGGCGGAACTGGCCGGCCGGATCGAACAGCTTAAGGCCAAATCGGCCCACGCTCCACCCGAGCGGCAACGGGCGCTCCGCGCAAAGATCGGCCTGGTCGAGTCACGTGTAGCTGCCGAGCTTAGGGCTGAGCAAAGGTACCGCCTGATCCAGCCGTACATCCGCAGCTACTTGCCCAACGATCCATTCAAGACGTTGGCCCTGGTCACCGGGTTTTTGCTGCTGGGAACGATCGTCAAGGACCTGTTCCTGGTGGGCAACAACATTCTGGTCGCGAGGCTGGCCCAGTTGAGCACCTTTGAGTTGCGAAAACTGTTCCATCGTCGCACGCTACGGATGGACCTGGCCAGCTTCGCGGGCAGCGGCACCGCCGACCTGATGAGCCGGTTTACACACGACATGGAGCACGTAGCGGCCGGGCTGGTAACACTGTTCGGCAAGTTGGTCCGCGAGCCGCTGAAGATGGCCGCCTGCCTGATCGGGGCCGCGATGATCTGCTGGCGGTTACTGCTGCTCTCGATGGTGGTTGCTCCCGTGGCCGCGCTGTTGATCCATTGGCTGGCCAAGACACTTAAGCGGGTCAACCGCCGGGCGATGGAAGAAATGGCCCAAATCTATGCCACCCTGGAAGAAACCTTCCGTGGAATCAAAATCGTCAAAGCCTTTACCAGCGAACGCCAGCAGCGCAGACGCTTCCACATCCGCAGTAAGCAATACTACAAAAAAGCGATGCGCATCGCCCGATATGATTCCCTGGCGCGGCCGATCTCCGAGGTGACGGGCATCATCACCATCTGCCTGGCGCTTTTGGCCGGGGCCTGGCTGGTGCTGGCCAACGAAACCCACCTGCTGGGAGTCCGCATGAGCCCCCGGCCGTTGAGCCTGGGCTCGCTGCTGCTTTTCTACGGACTGTTGGCCGGGGCGGCCGATCCGATCCGAAAGCTCTCCGACGTATTCACCAGCCTGCAACGGGCCGCCGCCGCCGCCGATCGGATTTACGCGCGGCTCGACCGCCAACCCAAGGTCCGCGATCCCAAACACCCGGTCACCTTGCCGCGCCACCGGCGCGACATCGTCTTCGAGGGAGTTGACTTCGCTTATCAGCCGGGCCAGTTAGTGCTTCAGGATATCAATCTGCGGATTGCTTTCGGCCAGACGATCGCCGTAGTGGGCCCCAACGGCTGCGGCAAGACCACCCTGGCGAACCTGATCCCCCGGTTCTTCGATCCGACCGCTGGCACGGTTCGCATGGACGGGGTTGCATTGCGCGATCTGCGGCTACGCGATCTGCGGAGCCAGATCGGCCTGGTCAGCCAGGAGACGCTACTGTTCGACGACACGATCTTCAACAATATCCGTTATGGGGCTCCGCAGGCGACCCGCAGTGACGTGATCGCCGCGGCCAAGCAGGCCCATGCCCACCAGTTCATCGAAAACGAGCTGGCCGACGGCTACCAAACACTGGCCGGCTCGATGGGCGGCCGGCTCTCCGGCGGGCAGCGACAACGGATCGCGCTGGCCCGGGCCATCTTGAGGGACCCGGCCGTCATCATCCTCGACGAAGCGACCAGCCAGATCGACCTGGAAAGCGAGCAGGCGATCCAGCAAGCGCTCGAACAGTTCGTCCGCAATCGCACGGCGGTAATCATTACCCATCGCATGGCGACACTGGCGTTGGCCGACCGGATCGTGGTGATGCAAGCCGGGCGGATTCTGGAGGTGGGCAGCCACGACGAGCTGCTGGACCGCTGCGAGTTGTATCGCCGGCTGTACCAGATCCAATTCCAGGAGCCCGACGCAGCCTCAGGGCCGCTTGCGGCTTAGCTGTAGGAGGCGACTCCAGTCGCCGATGGTAAACCAAAGCCACCTCAATCGGCGACTGGAGTCGCCTCCTACAAAAGCCTCGCCACTGGTACACCATTTGCATGTGGATTGGATAAGGTGTGGCGGCCGCCTCTCAAAGGCAATGCGATTGCCTGCCAACACACTTCATCGGGGCCGGCGCAGAGAAGAGGCATTTCGCAAGCCGGCACAGGCACAGATAAGAGGTGCGTACGACGTTCGAGGCTCACCGTTGGGAGAAATTTCCCGGTTCGAGTATCTCCTCTGGAACCCAGAAGTAGGCATCCCGACGGATCGGAAGCACCAGCTTCCGAACACTATTGGCGAGTTGAGGACTGACGGCCCGAGCGGTCCTCGACTCGCCTGTTTTATTTTGCTACAGTATTCTCGAACATGTGTAGCAGAATAGCGCACTTCTTGGACCTTCCCGTGGACGCTGTGGCTGGTATTTGGGATACTTACGAAGATGCGTTGAAGGCTGGATACGACGAATTTGGACTAGATCCATTCCTGGTGAAGCGCATCCAAGGAATTGAACGAGTTCAGTTCTTCGCTGTGTACCATCTCTTTCTAGTGGCCTGGGTCAATGCTTGTGGTGCCTTTCGATCGTGTCGAGATCAATCGGGTTGGGGTGCTTCTTCAGTTTCTCCACGATTTTCAGCGTCTTCTCCGACGGGTCAAACAGCATCACAAGTTCCTTCGTGATGTCGACCACCTCGACGTTCGGCGAGGTATAGTCGCACTGCCGGGCGATCACGTCGATGCCCAGCTTGCAAGCGAGCCGGGGCATCTTGTCTTTTACGTGGGCCAACAGGTCGTTGACCGGAACTCGGCCGAAGCCCTGCCTGTGCAATTGGCGCTGATGCTTCTCACCCCAGGCTTCCAACTCCTTCATGCGTTTAGTGTCGCCGGCGGCCTTTGCCTTGTTGTACTCCTTCATCTTCTCCCCGACCGGATTGTACTTCGATGGCCCGTAGGCCACCGCAATCGCACGATTGTCGTAGACGCCGACGCGCAGCTTTGTACCGGCATCATCCGCACGTGCAGTTGCCGAGGCCCACAACGCGGCAGTTGTACAGGCAAGCAGACCGCCAATAACTGTTCTTCGCCACATCGCACTTCCTCCGTTGCTAAGGACTTGGATACAGACAACACAGCCTAACAGCCTAAGCTGCAAGCGGCTATTTGCGTTCAACGGTAACCACCGCGTGCAGGCCATCTTCTAGGAATGTCAACTCGGCGGTCATGCCGGCGAAGTGCTTTATTAGCCGGCCCATGGGGCTGC
>JAUWHT010000356.1 GCA_030605745.1 Pirellulales bacterium
CTTGCTCGGTGACCAGTTTCACCGCCTCAATCTTGAACTCGCGACTGAACACTTTCCGTTTCGACATCTCTTATCCTCCTCAAGAAATCGTGGTATCATACACCCCTTTCCGGGTGTCCACGATCCCTGGGGAAGGCCACACAACTCAGCGGAGAGCCCTTCTTCGGCCGAAACATCAAGAAGCTTCATGGGTACTCCCCGGACACCTGGCGGTACCGCATTGGCCGCTTCCGCGTGTTCTACACGGTCGATACGGACAATCGCGTGGTCTCAATCCTCACCGTGGACCTGCGCCGAGACGCTTATCGATGATAGGCAAACCGCTTGATCACCAGCGCAATATTCTGACCGCCGAAACCGAAGCTGTTCGTCAGCGTGGTGTTGCAGGGGAGTTCGCGGCAGACGTTGGGGACATAGTCCAGATCGCAGTCGGGATCGGGGTGTTCGTAGTTGGTCGTCGGCGGAACGACGTTGTCGCGGATGGCCAACAGGCAGAAGATCACCTCGGTGGCCCCCGCCGCGGCAATCAGGTGGCCGAGCATACTCTTGGTGCTGGAGGTGGGGATCCGGTACGCCCGATCGCCGAACACCTGCTTGATTGCAAGGGTTTCCGCCTTGTCGTTCACACTGGTGCTGGTGCCGTGGGCGCTTATGTAGTCGATCTCGTCCAGCGGCGTTTGGGCGTCGTCCAGGGCCATTTTGATGCAGCTTATGGCACCGCGGCCCTCGGGATGGGTATCGGTGATGCGGAAGGCGTCGGCGGTGGAGCCGTAGCCGCACATCTCGCCGTAGATGTGTGCCTTGCGGGCTTGGGCGTGTTCGAGAGATTCGAGCACGACCATTCCGGCACCTTCGCCCAACACAAACCCGTCGCGATTGCGGTCGAAGGGCCGCGAGGCCTTGGTCGGTTCCTCGTTGCAGGTGCTTAGCGCGGTGAGCAGGTTGAACCCTGTAACGCCGAAGGGGTGTATCATGGTGTGTGTTCCGCCGGCCAGCATCACGTCGGCCTCGCCGCGGCGGATGATCTCCACCGCCTCGCCGATTGCCTGGCTGCTGGCGGCACAGGCGGTCAGGCAGTTGATATTGGGGCCCTCCGCGCCGAACAGGCTGGCCAGGTGACCGGCCGGCATGTTGGGCTCCTGTTCCAACTCGGCGATCGGATGCAGCGTCTCCAGGCCCTTGCGGATGAAGGCGGCCAGGTCCAGGTCCTCGCCGCCGGCAAGCCCGGCAACCATCATCTGTGTGAACCGGTGGAAATCCTGCTGGCCTTCGCCGCTGCCGGTGTAGATTCCGAATCGGGTAGGGTCGATCTTAGCGTCGGCGTCGTGGATACTGATACCGGAGTCGGCCATTGCCTTGTGAGCGGCCCCGACGGCGAAATGGGTATGCCGGCCCTGGTATTTCCAGTCCTCCGGGTCCTCGCCCACGTCGGAAAGGTCCCAGTCGCGTACCTCGGCGGCGATCTTGGTGGGGAAATTGCTGGCATCAAACAGCCTGATGTAGCCGATACCCGACTCCCCGCCCAGTAGCCGGCTCCAGACCGTTTCGATCTCGACTCCCAGGGGCGTTACCAGGCCGATTCCGGTTACCACAACGCGGCGTCTCATGGCTTGTCCTATTAGTCGTTGGCTTCCTCTGCTTCGACGGCCTGGAGCAGCCGGGCAGGCGGAACCAGTGGGCTGCCGTCGGCCGCGTGACCTACCTCGAACGCGCCTAGCAGCCGCATCATGCGGAGAAAAATCTCCGGGCCGAACAGAGACTCCAAGCGGGGATCGCTAAGGTGCGCAAAGAAAATTTCTGCTTCAGCATGCAACTTCTGGCCCTTGTAGCTGGTGGCGCTGACCATCGCACCTTCCTGTTTGATGTGCTCGATAGTGGTCGTGTAGGTCAGCGTGTCGCCGGGAATCGCTTCGCAGAAGAACGTGACCTTGGGAACCTTGGCCAGCACCACCTTCTCGGCAAAGTGGTTGTATTCGCTGACCAGCAGCCCGCCGGTCTGAGCCATGCCCTCGATCACCAGCGAGCTGGGGATCATCGGGTAATTGGGGAAGTGATCGTGCAGGTGATCCTCGGCCAGCGAGATGTTCTTGATGGCCTTGGCATACCGCCCGCTCTCAAACTCGATGAATCGATCTATCCAGTACCAGCGCATGGTTAGCCCGCCACCTCCACCTTGCTTTCCACGAACCGGCACATATCGGCCACGGTCAACACGTTGCCGAAGTCTTGCACCACCGGATTCTCGGCAAACGCAGCCAGGTTGGCAAACGGCATCCGCTTGCGCAGCTCTTCGATCCCGGCTTCCGTAACTCGACCGTCCTGAACGTACTGGGAATCGGTGAGGACATCTTCAGGAAACAGTTCTCCGCGGGGAATCTTGATGTCGAATCCCTTTTCCAGGCGGAAGACGATGTCCAGGAAGTCAATCGACTCGGCCCCCAAATCTCCCACCAACGTGGCTTCCGGGGTGACTTCGTCGTCGTCGACCCCCAGTGCGTCGACCAGTGCAACCTGGATCTTCTCGAAAATCTCGTCCTTTGTCGGCATTTCGCTCGACCTCCATGTTGACGTTTCCAACAGTCGTTTAGCCGCCGGGCTTGCCCGGCGCGTTTGCATTGGAGCGTATTGACACCCACCAACGCGCCGGGCAAGCCCGGCGGCTAAACGGCAGATCAGTTGAACCGAGCATTATAGTATTAGTAACCCCCCAGGCTCAAGCCTCCGTCGACCCGCACAATCTGGCCGGTCACGTAGCTGGCCTCCTCGCTGGCCAGGAAGGCCACGACTCGGGCGACCTCCTCTGGTTGTCCTATGCGTCTTAAGGGGATGATTTCTTTGAGTCGGTCCCCCACAAAGTTCCGGACGGGCGCGCTCATGGCGGTCTCGATCATCCCCGGTGCGACGGCATTGACCCGGATTTTCCGGGGCGCCAATTCCTTGGCCAGACAGCGGCTCAGCCCGTTGACACCGCCCTTGCTCGCCGCATAATTGACTTGGCCGCGGGAGGGGAACTCGGCACCGGTGCTCGATATGTTCACGATGCTGCCGCTGCGCTGCATCATCATTGGCTGAGTCACCGCGTGGCAGTAAGTGTATGTCCCGCCCAAATTGACCTCGATGACATCGCGCCACTGTTGGTCGGTCATTGCTCCCATCAGGCCGTCCCGCACGATACCCGCCGAATTGACCATAACGTCGAGGTGCTCCCACTCCTCGAGCAACTGGTCAACCAGTTGTTTGGCCCGCTCGCCGTCGCGTACATCGGCCTGAAACGCCCGGACCTCGCCGGGCGCGTCTTTGAGCGAGTCCACCAGTTCTTGGGCTACTTCCGGATCGCACAGGTCGACCAACGCGACCCGAGCCCCCTCGCGGGCCAACTGGGCCACACACGCCCGGCCAATCCCGTTGCCGCCGCCAGTGACAATCGCTGTCTTGCCTTCAAATCGCATGATGTCTCCGTGGTGAATCTATTGTTGTAGGGACTCCCTCCTCCGGCTGGTAGAGCAGGGCGAGCAGTTGCCGCAAATCTTTCTTCGTCGCTTTGTCGATATTCGCATGACCCGGGTTGGTATCGGCCAAATTGTACTTTGCCAGGACCAGCCGGGCGCTTACGGCAACTTTCCCGTTTACTACGCCGTGGGCCTTCAGTTTCGTCTCCTTCTCGGTCGTCTTGAGAATCTCAGCCGTGACCGTAAGCGTCTGCCCCGGCTCGACAAACTGGCCGTACTTCACGTTGCCGGCCTGTTTGAGCACCACCATGCTGTGGGCAAAGTCCTCGCTCACACGAACCAGCCACGCCCCGGCCTGCGTCATCACCTCCAGCATCAATACCCCCGGCATCACCGGGAAGTGAGGAAAATGGTCGCCCAGATACTCTTCGCCCATCGTCAGGGCCTTCACCGCCGTGATCTTCACACCCGGCTGAAGCTCGACGATACGATCAACCAGCTTGAATCGCATAGAGGGGTCTCTGGCAGGATACTCGGCCTGGGCAAACTGCCGCCTAATGGGAAAATTTGGATAATCTAGTATAACCACCGGAAGCCCCTGCCACAACCGAGAAACCGGTACTCGGGCGATTTGACGTAAATCGAGTAGCACAACTGGTTTAGAACAAGGGTGAACGTGAAGCATTAGGGAGCGTAGGGTAGCATTTCTTGCCTCCAGGGGGTAAACTAAGTTTAGCCGTCGCGTCCACGCGGCGCATATGATTGCCCGTACCGGGGGAAAAACCATGCCGTGCCGTGGCGTCCGCGGGGCTACTACCGCCGAGGCCAATACCAGCGAAGAGATACTCAAGGCCACCCGGCAACTGCTGGCGCTGATGATCCGTCAGAACGGCATCCGGGAAGAGGACGTGGCCAGCGCGATCTTCACCACCACCGGCGACCTCGACGCCGAGTTCCCCGCCCTGGCCGCCCGGCAACTCGGCTGGCTCAACGTGGCCTTGATGTGCCACCACGAACTGGACGTGCCGGGCTCGCTCCGCCGGTGCATTCGCATCCTGTTGCACTGGAACACCGACAAATCGGCCGACCAGATCGTTCACGTCTACATCAAGCAGGCGGCCAACCTCCGCCCCGACCGTTCCAAGCTGCCCCCGGTCGACTGGAACGAACTAGAACAGTGGATCACCCAGCACATCAACGACGAGGCCAAACCCAGCCGGAAATAAGCCGTCACAAAGCCGCGACCGCCGGTCGCGATTAGTTTAGCCGCCTTCAGTGCACTCGTTGGCCCGGTTTGGCCCCTTCGTCGGGGTAAAGCAGGAAGATGTCTTTCCCGCCGGGGCCGGCGGCTGTGATCATCCCCTCGCTGGTGCCGAACTTCATCTTGCGCGGGGTCAGGTTGGCCACGCAGACGACCAGCCGGCCGATTAGGTCTTCCGGCCGGTAAGCGGTCTTTATGCCGGCGAAGACGGTCCGCCGCTCTTGGCCGCCGAGACTGAGTGTGAGCTTTAGCAGCTTGTTTGCCTTGGGCACGTCCTCGGCCGCCACCACACGGGCAACCCGCAGGTCTACCTTGGCGAAGTCGTCGATGGTGCACGTCTCGGCCAGCGGCTCGGCGGCCAGCGGCTGGCCGCTGTCGGTGACAGGTTCGGCCGATTCATTGGCTGGTTCCCGCTCCGTACTCGCAGCGATCATTGCATCGAGGTGTTTGCGGTCCACGCGCTTCATCATGTGCTTGAACTTGCCGACCGGCGTGCCGGTAAGCGGCTGTTGCGACTGGTCCCAATGCTCGATCGGATCGCCCAGCAGTTCTCCGGTTTGCTCGGCCAATCGCGGCAGCACGGGCGCCAGGTAAACGGCCAGTTGCCTGAACAGGTTCAGCCCGACGGTGCAGATGTCTTGCAATTGACGGGCCTTATCGGGATCGTTGCGAAGTTTCCAAGGCGCATTATGTTCGACGAACTGGTTGGCCCGGTCGGCGGTGGCCAGGATTTGTCGTATCGCCCGGGCGAAGTCGCAGGACTCGTATGCTTCGGCGATCGCCTGGCCGTCCTTGGCCGCTTGGTCGAACAGCCCGCCGTCGTCGGGATACTTCTCCGACAGCCCGGTCGCCGTGGCGAACTTCGCGGTCCGGCTGGCCAGGTTCACCACGTTGCCCACCATGTCGGAGTTGACCCGGGCGACGAACTCGTCCAGGTTCAGGTCCAGATCGTCCACGCGGTTGGTCAGTTTCGAGGCATAGTAGTAGCGCAGGTAGGCCGGGTCGAGGTGCTCCAGGTACGTCGAGGCGCAGACGAACGTGCCCTTGCTCTTCGACATCTTCTCGCCGTTGACTGTCAAAAAGCCGTGAATGTGTATCTTCGTGGGAAGCTGGTACCTGGACGTTTCCAGCATTGCCGGCCAGAACAGCGTGTGGAAGTAGGTGATGTCCTTGCCGATGAAGTGGTGTATCTCAGTCCGGTCGCTGGCCCACCAGTCGTCGAACTCTTCGCCGTGTGTGTCGCACCATTGCCGGGTCGAGGCCATGTAACCGATCGGGGCGTCGAACCAGACGTACCAGTAATTGCCCGGACTGTCGGGAATCTCGAAACCGAAGTACGGCGCCGGCCGCGAGACGTCCCAATTCCTAAGCGGCTCGTGCAGGAAATGCCCCGCCAGGTAATTGGCGATCTCCGGTTGGAGGTGCTCGTCGCCCTTGGTCCACCGGTCGAGGAACTCGTGCAGCTTCTCGATGTTTATGAACAGGTGATCGGCGGTGCGGACCTCGGGCTTGGCGCCGGTAAGCGTGCTTGTTGCGTCGATCAGGTCGGCCGCACTGTAGTGCGCGCCGCATTGATCGCAACTGTCGCCGTACTGGTCTGCCGCACCACATTTCGGACAGGTACCCTTCACAAAGCGGTCGGCCAGGAAGGTGCCGGCGGTCGGGTCGAAAAGCTGGCTCACTTCCCGCTGGCTGACCAAGCCCGCCGCGCGCATCGACGCCCAGATCTCTGCACACAACTCGCGGTTTTCCGAGCTGTGCGTACTGCCGTAGTTGTCGAACTGGATATCGAACCGGGCGAAGTCATCCACATGGGCCTTTTGCATCTTGGCAATCAACTCCTCCTCGCCGATCCCCTCCTCCCGGGCGCGGATCATAATCGCCGTGCCGTGCGTGTCGTCGGCGCAGATGTAGATGCAGCGGTTGTCCCGCAATTTCTGGAACCGGACCCAAATGTCCGTCTGAAGATACTCGACCAGGTGGCCAATGTGGATATGGCCGTTGGCATACGGCAAGGCGCTGGTAACAAGGATCCGTCGCATGTCGAGGCGTGCTCCGAGTTTTCAGAGGGTCGCGGCTACGGCAAGTTACCAAGCCATCATATTGTACCGCAGTCTGCGACTGGCGTAGAGACCGGTTCAGCCTTAGAACGTGTTTTAAATCTCCCTTTGGGAGAGGGGCAGAGGGTGAGGGCGGCATGGATCACACCGCAAATAGCGGGGGTTTCTTGCCGAATAACCCTCACCCTAACCCTCTCCCGGAGGGGGAGGGGACTCGCATCG
>JAUWHT010000160.1 GCA_030605745.1 Pirellulales bacterium
GCTCGCCCGGCATCGGCGACATAGCAAAGACTACGAGAAAACAACGGCTTCCAGCGAAGCCTTCACCTACATCGCCATGATCTACCTGATGTCCAAACGCCTTGCAAAGGCTCAAAATTGAATTTCAAAACACGTTCTAAGGTAACCGTTCACGCAACCGCTGATGGGCCTTCGGCCGTGCCAAAGTGTTACCCGTGAGCGATTGTTCTTAGTATCGCATAAATCCGAGACGGGGTCAAGTACCCGAATCTCGATCGGTCTGGATTTCCTAGGTTACTGCCAATCACATTGCTGTCCAACCAATTACCCTTTGGGGTCAGAGCGCACTTAGTCATTAGTAGAACATTCCACCCGTTACTGTTGGTTTGTACCGGGGTCCCTAATGACTAAGTGCGCTCTGACCCCAAGACCTCCTTTCGATTGTCTGACCGCTCCTGGAGCGGAGGTTACAGAGGCGTCAAAGACCAACACCTCAAAAGGCTTCAACTCCAATCGATGTCCTCGGCCCGCGGATACCTCGATTGCCGGCTTGTCGACATCTTGCTTCCACGGGCTCCTGAGGGCGTACTTCTGCGGTGCGTCCTTGGGCAGCTCGAAGGCCTTGCCGATGTCCAGCGTGAACTCCGCGGCCCGGTCGTCGGGGTTGCGGAGCACGAGGATGCTTTTGCGCTTTGACCACGAGGCCCAGCCGTACACTTGGGCCTTCGCCGGATCGCCGCCGATCCAGTGCGTATCGACCAGCACGTCCGAATTGGCCCGCGACCATTTCGCCGCCTCGGCCAGGGCGTCCCAGGTTTCGGGCGTCATCAACTCCGGCGTGATGTACAGTTCCTGAAGATTCGTTCCCGTGCCGAAAAAGGAGCGGATTTCGTCGATGATGTCGCCCGATGCGTAGGTGGGGCGGTAGCCGACCTTCGGATCAAACGGGTTGCCGAAAGGAAAATGGTTAATGTACACCCCGTGGAGCATCAGTGAATTGATCGGATACAGCGGCGCCCTCTCAAGGATGCGATGATAAACCTCGCTGTCGCGGTACGTGATCCACTGCTGACGCACGGAGCCCTTGCCCAAGACGCCCGAATTGCTCCCCTGGCGCCAAATTGCGTCGGCATATCGCAGCCAGAAGGGCGAGGGCCACGTTCCCGTGGACGGGTTGACGAACACCTCCGGATTGACCCGACGCAACTGGCCAATCAGCCGCAGCAGGGCCTCCACGTCGCTTCTGAACTGGCCCGCTCCCGGCTGATTATTTCCCGCACCAAAACCGTCGAACTTGAAATAGTTCACGTCATATTTTCGGACCATGTTGACGCAGGCGGTCCGGACCCGGGCGTAATACCTGGGGCCGGCCAGCGACAAGCCCCGACCGTTCGTCTCGAAACCTTGCTTGCGGCCGGATTCGATCCTTGCGGCCTTCCCAGGGTAGCCACCAAACGGAGAAAACCACACGCCCAAACGTGCATCGAGTTTTTCTGCTGCCCGCCGCGCCGGCGCGAAGCCGTTGGGGTAACCTGAGTGAAACTGCCACACCAGGGTTTCATCATCCCACACCCAATCGTGAACGAACGAATCAATCACAACCCCCCGCTTCTTGACCAACTCTTGGCCAAACGCACCGATTGCCTTCAGCCAGGTCTGCTCCTGCCTTTGCCGAAACCGTTTGGCTTCCTCTGCATCTTTCTTTAGTTTTCTCCAGTACTCCGCGCCGATTTCATAGCCGTTATTATGATGCAGAAACGGCCGGTAGGGGTGTGCCCGCTCACGCTCAAGATACCACAAGAAGCCGCGGCGCAACTGCCCCTCCGGCACGACGCCGACCACCGAGCTGTAGGCGAGCGGCTCGCCAGGCTTCACCAAGGCGTTGCAGGGATAACTACACCGGAATTGCCTCAAGTTGCCGGTTGCGGAACTGGAACTCAATATCCGGGCCTTCGACATCGGGTGCTCACAGGCAAAGAACATATTGCCCGCCACCACGGGTGAGCCGTCCACGCTGCCGACCACCTCGGCCCCGGGCGCGGCCAACTCCAGGAGCACGAGTTCCGTGACCTCGACGGCCTCGTCTTTCGTGTCCAAAAGCACATGCTGACGCACGTAGTTCGACCCGTCACGCAGAACCACCCGCCACTGGACTCGAAGGTTGCCGTCGGAGGAAGCCAGATTGACGACGATCTGCTTACCACCGAACCGCTCCGCCAGTCTCGGCGAGTGGTTGTCTGGCTTCAGCTTCTTCAGTTCGGGCTGGCCGACGATTGCCAGATCGGAAGCTTTCACAATCCGCGAGCCCGGCAAAGGCGATGAGGCCAAAACGATCTGAAAGCACTCGGTCTTCGCCAATCGGAGCACGGCCGCGGAAAGCTTATTCGTCGCGCTTGCGGGCTTGAGTCGGCCTTCGGAGGTCTCCCAGGCGAACGAAAGCATGTCATTCTTCAAGGCCAACGAAGTCCCGTCGATGGTGCCTTTTGCCTCGCCCGGCCCCGGCCCAGGAAACTCAAGTCCCCGTGCCGAGCCACCTGAGAAGGCCAGCAGCACCGCAACAAGAGCGGCCACATTTGCAGACCAATGACCATGTTCTTTCTCTATCATTCTTCTGATCCTTTCGATTCTCGTAACCGTTCACGCAACCGCTGATGGGCCTTTGGCCGTGCCAAAGTGTTACCCATGAGCGATTGTTCTTAGTATCACATAAATCCGAGACAGGATCAAGTACCCAAATCTCGACGTTCTGGATTTCTTGATCGGCGGGCCCCGGGCTGTTCCACTACACCACCAGTACACTTCATTCTGAACAAGGGTTTCAGAGAAGTCAAGGCCCCGGCAGCCCGCCACCGGGCAAAATTTGGAGATTTATTGCCACCTTAGGCCTACCAGAGGGGAGGGCCATCTGCTACGATCTACGAAAGGGGCGAGGGATGAGGGGCGAGGGGTGAAGACAACCGGCTTTCCACTTTCCGCTTTGAGGAGTTTCTATGTCGAAATCTACTGACATTCGTTTGCTTGAAGTCACTGCCGAGACTGAGAATTTTGCTTTCCGCACGCCGCTGAAGTTCGGCGGCCAAGTGGTCAGCGACGTGGTCCTGCTGCATGTGACCACCAAGGTCGAGACCCGCGACGGAAAACGCGGCGAGGGTTTTGGGTCGATGCCGATGGCCAACATCTGGGCCTGGCCAGGTAAGCAGGTTTCGCCCGACGAGTCGCTGGCGGCGATGATCGAACTGGCCCGGCGACTGGCCCGCCAGGCGAACGACTACCAGGGCATCGGCCACCCACTGGAAATCACTTATGAGTTGGCCGAGGCGTACCAGTCGGCGGCCGATGAAGTGACCGGCGCGGCGGGTCTGGCCGAGCCGATGCCGCGGCTGGCACAGCTTGTGGCGGCCAGCCCAGTCGAAGCGGCCATCCACGACGCCTACGGCAAGACGCTGGGCCAGAATTCGTACAACCTGCTTTCGGCCGATTTTGTCAGTCGCGACCTGTCGGCTTACCTGACCGACGAGTTTGCCGGCGAGTACCTCGACCGGTACACGCTGCGGGCGCCCAAGGCGTCGATGCCGCTGTACCATCTGATCGGCGCGCTGGACCCGTTGACTGACGGCGACATCGAGACCCGCATCGACGACGGGCTGCCGGAGACGCTGCCCGAATGGATCGCCGCCGACGGGTTGACGCACCTGAAAATCAAACTGGGCGGCGATGACCTGCCGTGGGACGTGGAGCGGGTGGTTTCGATCGAGCGGGTGGCAAGCGAGGCGCAGGCGGCGCGCGGCTGCACGTCGTGGTGCTACTCGGCCGACTTCAACGAGAAGTGTGCCGACGTGCAGTACGTGCTCGATTTCCTGGCCCGGGTCGGCGAGCGATCGCCCGAGGCGCTCGAGCGTTTGCAGTACATCGAGCAGCCTACGCACCGCGATCTGCGGGCGAACCGGGAAAACCGTATGCACGAAGCGGCCAAGATCAAGCCGGTGGTAATCGACGAATCGCTGGTCGATTTCGAGAGCCTACAGTTAAGCCGCGAGCTAGGCTACTCGGGCGTTGCGCTGAAGGCGTGCAAGGGTCATAGCGAGGCCCTGCTGATGGGCGCGGCGGCGCAGAAGTACGGCATGTTCCTGTGCGTGCAGGACCTGACTTGTCCGGGCGCGTCGTTCTTGCACTCGGCCAGCCTATCGGCGCGGATTCCCACGATAGCCGCCATCGAGGGCAACGCCCGGCAATACTGCCCCGCCGCCAACCGGGGCTGGGCCGAGCGATTCCCCAGCATGTTCGAGATCACCGACGGCACGCTGGGCACCGCCGCGTTGGACGGGCCGGGGTTGGGGTTTTGAGGAAACCGCCTATTACAATCGTTTTGCTTCAGTTCGTTTAGCCCCGGCGTCCACGCCGGGCAGGCACGCCGCGTAGACGCGGCGGCTAAACGCTTCGTCTTGAGACGTTAAAGAGAGCCCGGCACGCGGGGCAAGCCCCGCCGCTACACGGTGAATTGCCCGTAACTGCATGTCCGAAAACCACTTCGCCGCCTACCAGCGTGGTGCGAACTGTGAACTCGTCGTCCAGATCGAACAGCACCAGGTCGGCCGGGTCGCCTGGCTCGAGGCCGCCTGGCTCGATGTTTAGCAACTTTGCCGGGTGATCGACCGCCATGCTTATGGCCTCTTGCAGACTGACGCCGGCGAACTGCATTACGTTGGCTATTCCGGCGCCGATCGGCAGCGACGCCCCGGCCATTACCTCGGTTTGTCCGGCGACTACCAGCCGGCCGTTGGTGAGTATCTCGACTTCGTGGAAGTCTCCATAGTGCCGGCCGGGGGGCAACCCGGCATTGGCCGACATGTCGCTGACCAGGATACACCGCTCGGGCGTCTTGGCGCGGACGAACGTCTTAACGACCTCCGGCGGCAGGTGATGGCCGTCGACGATCAGGCCGGCAACCAGGCGGTCATCGGCAAGCTGGTCCCAGATGTAGTTGTTGTGCCGATGGATCATCTGGTGTGAGCCGTTGCCCAGGTGTGTGCTCATCCGTGCTCCGGCGTCGACGGCCGCGCGGATTTGTGCCGAATTGGCCGCCGTGTGTCCGATAGATACGATCGTACCGCTGTTGACCACGCGCTGGACGAACGTTGGCGACTCGTCGAACTCGACCGACATGGTGAGAATTCGGATCCGCCCGCCGGCGGCTTCTTGCAGTCGGCGGAACTCGTCCCAGTCCGGCCGGCGACAATGCTCCAGCGGATGGGCTCCCCGGGCACCGTCCTCGGTCGTGATGTATGGCCCTTCGAGGTGGATTCCGGCAATCCGTCGCGCCAACCGGGGCGACTCGCACGCAGCGGCAATTGTACGCAAGGCGTGCTCAAGCACGTCAAGCGGTGCGGTGATCACCGTCGGACAGAACTGTGTTACCCCAAAGGCGTCCATCTGCCGGACGATCTTGGCAACCTTCTCCGGCGTCAAATCGGCCGAACTGAACGACCGCCCGGCGTATCCATTCTGCTGGACGTCGATCAGTCCCGGGGCGATCCAGGGCCAGGCTTTCGTTTTCTCGCCTTCGGCCGCGCAGGGTACCACCTGGGTGATTTTGCCTTGGGCGATTTCCAGGTGTACAGGCTGGCTGGTGTCGTAGCGTCGGCCGAATAGTTGCATGGGCACTAGTTTAGCCGGTCTCAATGTGCCGCGGAACCGTCGGGCCGCATGTAGACCCATTGCCGGCCGATGCCGTTCCATTGGAACGGGTGAGTGCCGTTGTTCGACGACCATCGGGGCGAGTAGTCCCAGTGGAACGGGTCGCTGAAGGCCACCGGCCGCTGGTTCGAGAAACCGAACCACTTCATGGCGGCCAGCCGCCGCAGCCGCTGGCGCGTGCGGAATTCGGCCTTCTGGCGGACCGCCATCTTTGGGTCCTTGTAATCACGGTCGTAACGTTCGTAGAACCACATCTCCGGCGTGGGCGCCAGCTCACCCGGCGAAATGCCGCTTTTGAGGCTGGACTTCGTGGTCGTAGGTCTTTCCGCCAGGGCGGGTCCCGCCATGAACACGACCAAAAGGGAAACGGCAATCGAAAGCCTCATCATGCGAAATCCTCCTGTTCAGTCTTGCCCCGGCGTCCACGCGGGAGCCGCGCCGCGTGGACGCGGCGGCTAAACGCTTTACAGGACGCCTTCTCTGGGATTCGGTCCGCCACGGCGGGTGGGATTAGGCCGATCCTGATGATTCTGCCCGCAGATTGTAGAGTGTGGGAACCTGGGCGCAATACGCAGGAAGTAAGGCGCAGCCCTAAGTCAACGGTCCGCGGGCAATGTCGAGCAAGCCCTGATAGGTCCGCCGATCACCTCTGACGACCAGAACGTAAAGCAGCTTGCCTTCCTGCCAGGCCGATGTGGAGAACCCAGCCGTCTGCCGGCTGGGCCGCAGCGGAGGTGCGCCCTGAAGCCCGGGTATCGTGCGCCGCACGACGTACAGCGTGGCCCGGGCTCCGCCGCGGCCTGGCAGATCGTAGGCCACCCCGTCGCGGTTCAGAAAGCCGCTGATCGATCGCCACCGCATCCCGCGCACTCGAGCCACCTCGTGGCTGAACGGCCAGTCGCTCGGAGGCGGCTGCCGGGCAACGAGATTTCCCGGCTCCGCCGACTGCTCCCTGAACAATGTTAGTGCGGCACTCTGCGCCTCTTCCTCTGAATAGGCAACCAGCAGACTGTTGGCGCCGATCCACGCGGCTATCAGCAGCCCTGCCGCCACAGCCAGCGTCCCACCGGCGGCCAACACCCAGCGGCGAGAACCCCGTCGTGGCCTTGCAACAACTGCCGTCTCGGCCGAGACCACTTGCTCGGCCCGGGCTGCCGCCAACCGGTCGAGCAGGCGCCGGTCTAATCCCTCGGGCACCTGGGTGTCGCGGAAGGCCGCAGCCAGCATTGCATCGACCCGCTGGAGCCGCTCGTAGAGGTCTTGCAGCTTCGGATCGGCTGCCAACTCGGCGGCCAGGTCCGCCATTGCCGGATCGGCCACGTCGTCGCTGCCGGGTCGGCAGGCCTCGATCGCTTCCAGGATACGCTCGTCGCAGATCGGCTGGTTGTCCATGGCGTTATCCTCGCTCAGTTGACCTCTGTCGGCTGCTGATCTTGCACTTCGGAGTGCTCCGGCTCGAACAATCTCGAACGCAGGTACCCTTTGGCCCGGGCCAATCGGCTCATCACCGTCCCGATGGGCAAGTTGAGTTCCTTGGCGATCTCGCGATACGAACAGTCCTCGAAGTAGAACATTACCAATACCACACGAAAGGCGTCCGGAAGCCCGTTGAGGGCCTGCTGAAGCCGTTCGCGGTCGATGTCCCCCTCATTGGGGGTGTCGGCCGGGATGGTGTCCAAATTTAGGCGGAGGCTTGCTGCGGGTACGGGGTGTCGCCGTTGCTGTGTCCTGATGAAGCTGTTCCTCAGGATTGCGAACAACCAGCCCCGGACACTCTCCATTTTTCGCAATTGCCCCAGTTTCTGCTGAGCCACTAGAAATACCTGCTGTGTTAGGTCTTCGGCGTCGTGGACTGACCCGCTCAGGCGGTAGGCATAGCCATAAACCGCCCGGTGGTGGTCGGCAACCAACTGGGCAACATCCATCCTGGGTCGTTCGTCGGCCATACCCGGCCCTCCTCTAAGAGGCGCGAAACGGGAAGCTTATTCCCGGATTCGCCGAAAAAAAGCGCCCTCGGCAGAGAATCCTGAATAAATTCTAGTCCACAGGGAATAAATTCCCAGGGGTTGGTCTCTATACAGTAGATAGTGCAGGAGTGTTTCCTGCCAGAAAACCCTATTCCCCTAGATCTAGGAGAGGTGGACGGATGAGGTATTTTGCGTTGTTTCTGATGCTGTTGAGCGTCAGTGTGTTCGCCGTAGGTTGCACGAAGCCCGAACCCCCTGCTGAGCCGCCAGTCGAGGCCCCGGAGGTTGAGGGCGAGATCGAGGCCGTTGAGATCGAAGCCGAGATCCCGGTTCCTGAAAAGCCGGCTGCCGATGAACCGGCTGCCGATGAACCTCCGGCCGAGCCCGCGGAGGAATAGTCTCTACGTTCAGGACCGGCAAGCACCGGTAGACTGAATGAAAAGGGGATGGGTGCCTTCAGTGGTATCTTTCCCCTTTTTCCTGCGCCGCCGGGCAGCCACTTGTGGCTTCGCAAATATTGTTACCTAACCCGGATTTCTCACCAGAAAATTCACCACGGAGGCACGGAGGACACGGAGAAACGGCTTTGATTAGAGTTTTGATAGCTTACGTCAGACATCAAAGTGTTTTCAACAACATCATTGAAAAGCTTAGCCTTTCAATA
>JAUWHT010000282.1 GCA_030605745.1 Pirellulales bacterium
TCGCAGTTTTGGTGTGAAGAGAATAGCCCCGCCCGGAAGGGCGGGGTTGAAAGCGTCGACAACTACGGAACCCCACCCTTCCGGGCGGGGCTATGGGTAAATGCAAGAATGCGAAGTTGTTTTTTGACAGTTTCTAAACGCGCCGGGCAAGCCCGGCGGCTAAACAACTATCGGAAACGTCAACAGACCCACTCAAAAGGAGGTGCCCCATGGATTTGTCTGCCATATTGCTTGAAGACTGCGTCCAAACGGGAGTTCAACCAGCCAATAAGCAATCAGTACTGAAGCTCATAGCACAGCTTGCTAAGAAGAGCCCTCTACTCGCAGATATCCCGGAAGAAACCATCTTCGCGGCACTTAACGAACGTGAAAAGCTCGGTTCCACGGGATTCGGCAACGGCATCGCCGTCCCTCACTGCGCGCTGGACGACGTTGCGGATTTTGTTGTGGGTATTTTGACGGTACTCGACGGCGTCGATTTCAGGTCGCTGGACGGCAAGGATACCCGCCTTTTCGTGTTCATTATCGGTCCCTCAAGTGAAAGAAACAGGCATATCAGCATTCTCGCGACAGTTTCAAGGGTCCTGCACGTTCCTGGACTGTTTGACGAGTTGATGTCAGAAACCAACCCACTTGCTGTCCGCGAAAGCTTCCTGCGTAACTCTCGGGACGAGATATCCTCAGCCGAGACACCCGAGTGCTGTCTTTTCCACGTGTTTGTTCAGGCAGAAAGCAAGTTTTACGACATTATTCAGATCTTCAGCGCTATGGAGTCGGCCTCCGTTTCCGTTACGGATGCGAAGGACGTGGGTGCGTTTCTCCAGAAGCTGCCGCTCTTCACCAGTCTCTGGCGGGAAGAGCCGGCCGACTTCAACCGCATCATCACTGCCGTCGTGAAGAAGTCCCTGACCAACGACACCATCCGCCAGATCAACGACATAGCGGGCGGCCTGGAAAAGACTAAGGGCATCATGGTTGCCGTCCAAGAGTTGTTCTACATAAGCGGATCGCTGAATTCATAGAGAGGACACCGTGGAGCAGACCATACCAGTAATGCTAATCGTAGGTCTCCTGACGCTTGCCGGACTCTATGTGGGCCGGCTGGCTCGCTGCCTCAAACTTCCTTCGATCATTGGCTTCATGGTCGTCGGCATCGCTATGGGACCATCCATCCTTGGTCTTATCGATAGCAGAATGGAACGGCAGCTTTCGTTCATTACGGAGATTGCTCTTGCTTTCGTCGCATTTAGTATCGGTCTCGAACTCAGAGTCTCCTGGCTCCGGAGACAAGGTTTTGGGATAATCCTTGCAATTCTTGGCCAGTGTTTCGGCGCCTTCCTCGCGGTAGCATTCTGCATCTACATCTACATGGTTGTCACACTGGGTTTTTCCACGGCTCTGCTGAGCACTCCGGTACATTTTGTGGCCCTGGCACTCCTGTTCGGCGCCGTCGCCACGGCCACGGACCCCGCCGCCACTGTGGCTGTCATCCAAGAGTACAAGGCCAAGGGCAGCCTGACTCAGACCTTGTATGCCGTGGTTGGCTACGACGATGCTCTGGGCGTTATCATCTTCGGCTTTGCACTAGCAGTATCAAGACAACTGCTCTTGGCCGAAACCGGCGCCACATCATCGCTTTTGTTCGGTGCCTTTCTGCATCCGCTCCGCGAGGTTTTCCTAAGCCTTCTCGTCGGTGCGGCTATCGGGACGTTGTTCAGCCTGCTCGCCCGGACTCTCAAAAGTCCCGCAAACATGATAATTCTGCTTGTGGGGTTCATACTGGTAGCCAACGGCTTGTGCACCGTTCTCCATCTGTCATTCATTCTCACGTCCATGATGTTCGGCGCCCTGGTAGCCAACACACAACCTCACAGTCTTCTTCAGAGAATTCATAACGATTTAGAGTTGCTTATGCCGCTGTTGTTCATATTCCTCTTCGGGCTGGCAGGCGCCAATCTCGATGTGGCTATCCTGTCTAAGATTGGTGTAATCGGTGTGATCTACGTTGTCGCCCGGTCCGCGGGCAAGGTCGTCGGCGCCGGCCTTTCTGCAACGGCAGGCAAGCTTGAACCGAAAGTTAAGAAATACCTCGGCATCGGTCTTCTCTCTCAAGCAGGGGTTGCGATCGGTCTTGCCCTGATCGCCAGCCACGACCTGGCCGGGGTCGGCGTAGAGGTCGCAAAGGTTAACGGCGAGATCGTCACTTCAGGTGATATCATCGGATCAATAATACTCACCACCACCACTGCAAGTTGTGTCTTCTTCGAGATCATCGGCCCTATCCTCGTCAAGTTCGCACTCAATAGAGCCGGGGAGATTCCATCCCCGCCAGACTGAGGTTCGTGGGTAAGCGCGCCAGACATATCCGCCCGAACGGTTCGTGAATGAGAAAAGTTACACTGTTCTCCCTGCTCTTAATTCTGGGCATGATTGGCTCACAACTGCTCGCCGATATTGCGGGTGAAGCCTATCCGCAGACTCGCCTTGCCGTACAAGTCCTGACCATGATTGGCTTGGCGTTCATCATGATCCACGTCGGCTACGAGTTTGAGATAGACAAGTCCAACTTGCGGCAGTACGGCTGGGACTACGCCGTGGCAATGACTGCGGCAGCATTTCCTTGGATCTTCGCCAGCTTTTACTTCGTGTTTGTCATGCTGCCGGCGGACACCTGGGGACTGGGGCAGGCGTGGAAGGAATCTCTGCTGGCAGGCCGGTTCGCGGCCCCAACCTCGGCCGGCGTGCTGTTTGCAATGCTCGCCGCAGCGGGATTGAGCGCCACCTGGGTGTTCAAAAAGGCTCGAATTCTGGCGATCTTCGATGACGTCGATACGATCCTGCTGATGATCCCGCTGAAACTGCTTATGATCGGCGCAGCGTGGCAACTGGGCGTCAGTGTAGTCGTCATGGTTGCGTTGCTCTGGTTGGCATGGCAGTACCTTCACCGCTGGCAGATCCCCACCAGTTGGCCGTGGGTTATGGGCTATTCCTTTGCCATCGGCGTGACTTGCGAACTGGTTTGCATCTCCAGCAAGGCCGTTTACACTATACCCATTCACATTGAAGTGCTGCTACCGGCCTTTGTGCTCGGCTGTATGTTGAAACGACCGGCTGGAAGCGACCCGCACGCTAACGACAACCGCGAGGGCTGTCAGGAAGGACCGGAATCCGGAGTGGAGCAACGTGTTTCCACAATTGTCGCGGCAGCCTTCATGATGCTGGTTGGGCTGAGTATGCCGCACATTATTGGGAAGGCCGGCGAGGCCGCCGTCGGCCCGGCGGCAGCGACCGTCACGGCCAGCCAGACGTTTCCAGGTTGGTGGATGATCGGCATTCACGTGGTGGTTCTAACGGCACTAATAAACATGGGTAAATTGTTCCCCCTCCTGTGCTACCGCCGAGAGGCACATTGGAAGGAGCGGCTTGCGTTATCGGTTGCACTGTTTCCCCGCGGTGAGGTCGGTGCGGGTGTGCTAATGGTGAGCCTTAGTTTGGGGATCGGTGGGCCGATTGTTACCGTGGCGCTGCTGTGCTTAGCTCTTAACCTCATCCTGACTGGTGTGTTCATTGTGGCCGTCGAGAGGTTGGTAGTATGAACTTCGAAACTTTGCCGGTTTGGGGGAACGTGCTGTCCATCCTCGGGGCCATCTTCGTGGTGGGCACGGGCGCACACTGGGTCGTTGAGTCTGCCGCCCGGCTGGCGAAACGGCTGGGAGTTTCCGAACTGGTGATCGGGCTGACCGTGGTGGCCCTCGGCACGTCCGCGCCCGAGTTCGCCGTCACGCTTATCGCCGCCTTCAAAGGCCAAGGTGACATCTCGGTCGGCAACATCGTCGGCTCCAATATCTTCAACCTCGGTTTTATCCTCGGCGGTTGTGCGCTGGTACGGGCGATCCCGACCAACCCCACCCTGCTGCGACGCGACGGCTCGGTGCTCGGCGCGACGACGCTGCTACTCTTGGCAATGATCGGGTGGGACCTACGCTTGGACCGTTACGACGGTGGGATTCTGTTCGTCCTGCTTCTCCTCTATCTCGCCTACCTCTTCAAGTCTCGGCATGTAATACCCGGCACTGAGCAGGAACTCGGGAAACTCATCGCCGGTGACAAAGGCAAGACGTCACTCTGGCGTGAAGGGGTCCTGCTTGCCGTGGGCCTCATTTGCATTATTGGTGGTTCTTACCTGCTCATCGGCTCTGCCACGGCGGTGGCCAGGGCGCTGGGGATCAGCGAGTGGGTCATCGGGGTGACCATCGTCGCGGCCGGAACGTCCGCACCGGAGTTCGCCACCAGTCTGATGGGCGTATTGAAAGGCCGCTACGGCATCAGCGCCGGCAACGTCATCGGCAGCGACATCTTCAATATGCTCGGCGTACTCGGCCTGGCGGGTTTGCTTCGCCCGGTGGACGTGGATCCGATGGCGCGCATTTCGCTGGCGGCCCTCTCTGCGATGGTGTTCGTCGTCCTGATCTTCATGCGCACCGGTTGGCGACTATCTCGCCTGGAGGGACTCGCGCTGATCACCATCGCATCAGCGCGGTGGTGGTTCGATTTCTCGACGCACGGCCCATAACCTCCCGTGTCCGCGATCGGTTTGCTCGGACAATTCGGCCCTGGTCGTCGTACTCATAATCGATGAATTTGCCGTTTACTTGGTCCAAACGGTCGGGTCGCGACGGTAGTTGATGCCGATTTCGTCGAGGCGTCGACCGTGTGCCTTCAAGCGTGTCTTGAAGTTGTTCCAATCGCGTGCGTCTTTCGGCGACCAGCCGACTTCGGCAAACGCGCACAAACGGGGAAAGACCAGTTCATCGTGCCGGTGCTGTGGGAAGCCCCACAGGCAAGGCTCCAGACCCAGGATGTGCTTGGCCGCCTCGGGTATCAGGCCCGGCGGCGTCGGCTCGAACGAGTAGCATTTCTCCAGCGAAAGACGGCCTCCGTCGTAGTTCAGATAGCAATTGCCATGCGTCGACATGACGACGTCGTGCCCCTGGTTGGCGGCCGTCACGGCGTGTTCCGGCTTGAGCCACGATTGAAGCGTTGCGCCGGGCGCCAGGCCGCCCTCGACGATCTCGGTCCAGCCGATGATCCGCCGGCCTCGGCTGAGCAGGAACTTCTCTATCCGCTTGACGAAGTAGCTCTGCAGTTCGTCCTCGTTCTTCAAGCCTTCCGCCTTGATGCGGGCCTGACACAGCGGACACCGTTTCCAGTCGCCTCCTCTTCGCTCGTCGCCACCGATATGCAACAACGGCGATGGAAACAACTCGATCACCTCCGAGAGCACGTTTTCGAGGAACTCGAACGTCTTATCGTTGCCCGCACAGTAATTGGTTCGATAGTTCCAATAGTTTCTTTTCGCCGGCTTGGTCTTCATCTCCCAGTTGGGACAGGCCAATTCCGGATAACATCCCAAGGCCGCGCTTGAGTGGCCGGGCATTTCTATCTCGGGAATAATCACAACATGGCGTTTGGCCGCGTAGGCGACAATCTCGCGCACGTCGTTCTGGGTGTAGAAGCCACGATTACACTTACCGTACGTTCGTCGCCAGCGGTTCGTTATCGGCGTCCACTTCTCGATGTTGGTCAGCTCGGGATACTTCTTGATCTCAATTGCCCAGTTCATGTCGGTCAGGTGCCAGTGAAGCCGGTTCATCTTGTAGCAGGCCATCACGTCGATGTAACGCTTTGTGAACTCCTTGGTGAGGAAGTTGTGGCCCGGGTCGAGCATCAGACCTCGCCAGCTATAGCGTGGCTTGTCTTCGATCCACACACACGGCACGGTCCAAACGATCCCAACCGTCGGACATTCGCTCTCGACGGCCGCCGGCAACAGTTGGCGGAGGGTCTGGCAAGCGTAGAACACGCCCGCCGCGGTTGGGGCCTCGACAAGCACACGATCCTTGGAGACCGTCAGCTCATATCCCTCCGGGCCGAGATGACTTTTGTCGGCAACGATCCGCAGAATAACACAGTCAGTGCATCCGCCCGACTGCGAAGATTCACGCAGATCGAAATCGAACCCGGTGGGCGTGGCCAGCATCTTGGCCAAATACTCACCCTCGCGACAAGTATCGGCGGCAACGACAATGGTCGTCTTCGGGCCGAAGGTGAACGTACCCTCGCGCAGCTCCATTTTTTCCGGTTGTGGAATGACGGTCGGCTTCGGCGCAGCACCAGATGCCATGGTCGACACTCCGACAACAAACGCCGAGAGCACAAGTGTTCTGATAGTCATGTTTCACCTTCTTCATTTATCTTTCTTGGTTTGGGTGCTCGTAGATATCGAGAACATCACCACGTTCGATGTGCATCACGACTTGTTCAAAGCTGATGCTTCTTTCAGCTTTGAGCCGGTCGTTCTTCTCCTGCTCCCATGCTCCCAGCTCCCATTGGTAGTAATCCATAGTGACAGTTTAGCACATCATGTGCCTTATGACAACGTGCTGTTTTTTAGTGATACTGTTTCAACGGCCGAAGTATTCTAATCCCGATTAAAGGTGCCAGGAACCCGTTTTTTGGCCGATTCTTCACAATAACGGTTCCTGGCACCTTTTTCCTTGCCCCTCCCCGGGGTGGTTTTGCCGAAATCCGCGCGCCGGCATCGAGAATTCGCTGAACGGCCCGTTTTCTGTTGGTATAATCAAACGAAGTTGCGAGTGCAGAAATCCGTTACCGCACGCTATTGACGAGCGACAGGATTTGGCTATATTGAGGCTTAGTCTCAAGATACGCTGCCCGCAAACTCACTAACGCTTGTACTCTCCCTGAGTCCCCGCCATGCGTGTGGTTCCCAGCAACGGACATTATGTGGAGTTGCCGGGTGGTTTGTCCTGTTTGTCCTTACGAAATCTTGGAGGTTACTATGAGTTACCATACACGGTATACAGGTTTTACATTGGTCGAGCTTCTTGTGGTGATCACGATCATCGGGATCCTGGTCGCGCTTTTGTTGCCGGCGGTTCAGTCTGCCCGCGAGTCGGCGCGGCAGTTGCAATGCAGCAACAATTTGAAGCAGATCGGATTGGCGTTTCACGTTTATCACAAGGCCCATAATGTGTTCCCACCTTCCTACGTCATCCAGCCTGGGGGAGGCGGGCTTAACGGCACACCCGATTCGGTAACGCGGGATGCGGGGCCGGGCTGGGCGTGGGGAGCCCTGTTGCTGCCGTACCTGGAGCAGGGGGAGCTACACGATAAGCTCGATTTCAGCCGCCCCTGCTGGGACGAGCAAAACAAGGTGGGCTACGAGGAGTTGATCCCGGGGCACCCGGTCCAGGTGCCGTTGGTCGGGAGGCAGTTGAACGTCTTCCTTTGTCCCTCGGCCAATGGGGCCGAGGAACCGTTCCAGGTGTCGGGCAGTGGACCATCGGCCACGTTCGGCCGCTCTTGTTACGTGGCCAGCGCTGGCCAGAATGAGCCCTGGATCATCGACCCCCCGGTCGATAGCTATGAGGGAATTGCAGACGGACCGCTTTACCGCAACTCCCGCACGCGATTCGCTAATGTCACCGATGGGCTTTCCAACACGGTGTTCGTGGGAGAACATCATCCCATACTCAGTGACAAGACCTGGGTGGGTGTTGTTCCGGGTGCGTTGATCTGTCCCAAGCCGCAATTCGCCTTCCACCCGTGTGAGCCTCTCGGTGCACTCCTGGTCAACGTGCACAGTGGTCCTTGCCACGTAGGAGGGGAAGATCCGCCGGTGATTCACCCGCCCAATAGCCCGGCATGCGCCGTATGCCAAATGTATGCCGAGCATCCGGGCGGTTGTAACGTGCTGCTCGGGGACGGGAGCGTGCATTTCATCTCCGAGACTATCAATCAGTTAACCTGGGCTGCCATGTCAAGCATGGCCAAGGGGGACTTCGTTGACGAGGGCCAGTTCTAAGTAATTCCAATCCGTAACCATTTGAGAGAGTGTGACATGACCACCAAAAAATCTGAGGTTCTGGTAACGTGGCTCGCGACAGTTACTCTTGCACTTCTAGTGGTCGGGTGTGGCCCGCCACAGGCGGCACCGCAAAATCAGCAGCTCATTGCCTCGCTTAGAACCGCAATATCAGCCCGGAATTCTCAGTGGCTTGAAAAAAACGCGGAAGTGCTTGAAAAACGTTACGCTGAGGGCAAAGTATCCGACGCAGAACTAGAAGCCTTCCAAGCCATTATCAATAGGGCCAGAGCCGGTAAGTGGGAGCAGGCGGAGCAGGAAGTCCTTGCCTTTCAGAAAGCGCAGCGGCCCACTCAGGAACAGATCGACCGTGTGACGAAAGGTGCGCGGTGAATTCCGCCTGCAAACACAGAGCGATTCCATGATTGACCGGATCGTTATTGACCCGAAAATCTGTCACGGCAAACCCATCATTCAGGGCACACGGATACCAGTAGCTCGGGTCATCGGCTACTTGGCCGGTGGCATGAGCTTCGAGGACATCCAACGAGATTTCGACCTGAGCTTGGAGGACATCCGGGCCGCGCTGGATTACGCCGCCGAACTGCTGAGCGAGGAACAACATCACCCTCTGCTGGTGTGACGAACGGCCATCCGTTTCTGATAAAATAGCACTTGCATCGCATGTGCAAATGATGCATATTTATATGTATGAGAACGACACTGAATATCGATGATGAAACTTTTGCAAAAGCGGCCAGGCTCACCGGGGTGAAGGAAAAGACCTCTCTAGTCAAGATGGGGCTAGAGGCACTTATCGCCTTGGAGAGCGCCAAGCGCCTCGCCGATCTTGGTGGCACGGAGGGACAGCTACGTCCTATTCCCCGTCGCCGGTCCAGCAGGAAGTGAGTATGGTGCCGGTCGATACATCTACTGAACGCGTCGGATAGGCTGGAAGTTTCGTACAGAGTGTGAGGCATTCGGCTTAAAGCTCTGAACACGCACCCGATTTCACACCACGTCCTTGCTGACCAGCACGACGTCTTCTTCCTGTTCGGCGTCTAACTTGAAGCCGCGGTTGCGGAAGGTGGCCAGCATTCGGGTGTTGTCTTTTGAGGTTTCGGCCACTACATGCTTGACGTCCCAGCGCTTGGCGACTTCGAGGCAATAGTCGGTAAGCAATCCGCCCAGCCCGTGGCCGTGCCAGCGATCGACTACGATCACGGCATATTCGGCCGTGTGGTGGTCGACGTCGGCAACCAGCCGGCCAACGCCGATCAGCTTCCGCTGGCCTTCTTCTTCGACCTCGGCCACAATGCCCAGTTCGCGGTCGTAGTCGATGAAGCAGTAGCGGGTGGCCATCTCGTGTGTGGTCTGCTTGAACAGGTAACTGAAGCGGAACCAGATCGACTGGGTCGAGCAGCCCGCCAGTAGTTCGTGCCACATCGGCTCGTCTTCCGGCTTGATCGGCCGCAGCACGACGGGCATTCCGTCTTTCATTTTCCGCTCGGTTACGTACTCGTCCGGATACGGCCGGATTGCCAGGTGGGCGAACGGGCGGACCGAGTGGACCGCTACGTCGCGGTCGACGATTACCCGGGCGTCCAGGGCGATAACGTCCTCGGGCGTGACTAGCAGCGGGTTGATGTCGAGTTCCTTGATTTCCGGGTAGTCGGCCACCAGATATGAGAACCGCATGATGATTTCGATCAGCCGATCGATGTTTGCGCCGGGCTTGCCTCGGTAGCCTTGCAGCAGTGGCCACGACTTGAGCGATTCGAGCATCCGTCGTGCAAGCGATTCGTTTAGCGGCGGCAGGCCCAGCGCCCGGTCGCGGAACACCTCGGCCGCCGTCCCGCCCATGCCCACCATGATTACCGAGCCGAACACCGGGTCCTTCTTGCTGCCCATTATCAACTCGAAGCTGTTTGGATAGCTAACCATCTTCTGGACGGTCGCGCCGATGATTTCGGCATCAGGCCGCATCTGCTTGGCTCTTGCGGTCATCGCATCGAACGTCTCGCGGACTGCCTCCTTGGAGGCCAGGTCCAATACAACTCCGCCAACGTCGGTTTTATGGGTGATTTGCGGCGAGTGGATCTTCAGCACGACGGGGTAACCGCAGCGTCGGGCCACTTCGACGGCTTCGTCGGCGGTTCGGGCCGCCTGGGGCTTTGTGACGGGAATCTCGTAAGCCTCCAGAAACGCCTTGGAGAGGTTCTCCGAAAGAATATCACCGCCCTCGGTCAGAATCGTGTCGAACACGCCCCGCAACCGCTTCCGATCCAGGGTGAACTCCATTGGGATGTCGCGCGGCGTCTCGTGGAGTATTTCGAGGTTTCGGGCGTAGGAAACCAGGTGCATGAACGCGCGGATCGCTTGTTCCGGCGTGGTGTAGGTGGGAATGCCCGACTCGCTGAGCAACTGCACTCCCTCGCTGACGACGCGGCCGCCCATCCAGGCCGCCAGAACGGGCTTGTGGGCCTTCGCAGCCACCCGGCCGACGGTCTGCGCCGTGGCCGTCGGATCGGTCATCGCCTGGGGCGTTAGGATCACCAGCACGGCGTCCACACCCTTGTCCTTAAGCACGACCTCGACTGCCTTGGCGAACCGTTCGGGCGGGGCGTCGCCGAGCACGTCGACCGGGTTGCCGTGCGACCAGCAGGCGGGCAGAAAAGCGTCCAGTTCTTTCATCGTTTGGTCGGAGATTACGGCCAGCTTGCCGTCCTGCGCGATTAGGGCGTCGGTGGTCATCACGCCGGGACCGCCGGCGTTAGTGATAATCGCCAGCCGATCTCCCTTGGGCGGCTCCTGCCTGGCCAACAGTTCGGCACAGTCGAACATCTCTTCGACCTGGAAGATGCGTTCGATACCGGCCCGCTGGAACGCCGCCTCATAAACCGCATCCACCCCGGCCATGGCGCCGGTGTGCGAAGCGGCGGCTGCGGCCGATTCGGTGAACCGGCCCGCTTTGTAGGCCACGATGGGCTTGGTTCGGGCGAATGCGCGGGCGGCCGACATGAACTCCCGCGCCTCGCTGATCGACTCGATGTACAGGATGATCGACCGGGTCTCGGTAGCCGAACCCATGTAGTCGATCAGGTCGCCCATGCTCACGTCCAGCATGTTGCCAACCGATACGAAGTACGAAAAACCGACCCCCTCGTCGATCGCCCAGTCCAACACTGACGTGCACAGCGCGCCGGATTGGGAGATGAAGCTGACGTGTCCCTTGCCGGGCGTGGCGGCGGCGAAGCTGGCGTTCAGCTTGATACCGGGTACGATGACACCCAGGCAATTCGGCCCGAGGATCCTCATCCCGTCGAATTTCCGCTGTTCTTCGAGGACCTGCTGCTCCAACTGCTTGCCTTCGTCTCCCACCTCGCGGAACCCGGCCGAGATGATGACCAGTCCCCTGGTACCCGCCTCTCCACACTCCCGCACGATTCCCGCTACCGTGTGCGCCGGTGTGCAAACCACGGCCAGATCGGGTGGATGAGGGAGACTCGGGATGTCCTTGTAGGCCTGGACTCCCTGGACCGATTCGTGCTTGGGGTTGACCGGGTAGACGACGCCCCGGAAGCCCGATCCGATCAGATTGCGCAAGACTGTATAGCCCACGCTGGTAGGGTTATCGCTGGCCCCGATCACGGCGACCCGACTGGGCTGAAAAATTTTGTCCAGGTTCCGGATGCTCACTTTTCGCTCCTCTTTGTAGGAGGCGACTCCAGTCGCCGATGGTGAACCAGAACTTCAGTCGGCGACTGGAGTCGCCTCCTACAAAACCTCTTGGTCACTCCACTAATATAGTACGTCGGCGCCGGTGGCGAAACCATTAAGGATTACGTCGCCGAGGTAGACTGCGAAGAAAAGTCGGGTTGAAGCGGTTGTAGCGGCTGGATAGCCATTGACGATCAGTTGGGGCGGCAGTTGAACTGCCATCCCAACTGGTGTCATCACCATCGGAGATACTACTCTGAATCGGCGATTTGCAGCCGGGCCGCCTGGAGCCGACGCCGGATCACTCGCGCCATCTGACCCATCAGGTGGTAGCCAAAGTGTGGGTCCTTCTCGCACAGAGCCCTCAGGCTCTTGGCTTCAATGGCCACAACCTCGGTCTTGGCCCGGCAGATGCCGATCGAAAAAGTGGTGTGCGGCTTGACCACGGCCGACCAGACCAGGAAATCACCCGGCTTGAGCGTGTCGACGGTCAGGCGTTTGCCGCTGGGCAGCAGATATTGGACGTCGACATGGCCCGCAGTCACGATGTACAGGTGGTCAGACGCCTGGTCTTCTCGGAACACGATGTCGCCGGCATCGTAGCTCTGCGTCTGGCTGATGTTGGCCACGGCCTGGATGGTTTTCTCGTCCACGTCGGCCGCATCGAGATATTCGTGCAGGGCTTCGAGAATGGTCATGTGGTTTTCCTTCTGATCGCGCCCCAGAAGTATAGCATTTTCCATGGTGTCGGCAAGATAGTTTAGCCGCCGGGCTTGCCCGGCGCGTTGGCATTCGAATCTGTTGGGGTGGCAGTTCAACTGCTACCCCAACATTTGCACCGGCCACAGAACAACGCGCGGGGCAAGCCCGGCGGCTAAACGGTCATTTTCCTCAGCTCTGCCCAGGGCCGCGTGTTGGCCACGTCGTGCTTGCTGAGGCCGCCGCGGCGGGCCTGCTGCACGCCTAGTCGCATCACGTCCAGGCCGTCGGTCCGGTGTGCATCGGTGCTGACGACAACCGGCACACCGTAGTCCTTTGCCGCCGCACAGGCCACGTCGTCCAGGTCGAGCCGCATCGGGTGGGCGTTCAACTCCATCATCTTGCCGTGGTCCCGGGCCGCGCGGAGCACGGCATTCAGGTCGATCTGGTATGGCTTCCGCCGCATCAACATCCGACCAGTCGGGTGGGCGATTGCCGAGACGAACGGATTTTCCAGGGCCTCGATCACACGTTTGGTGATCTGCTCGCGCGACTGGTTCTGCCCGTAATGCAGGCTAGCCACGACCCAGTCGGCCTCGGCCAACACGTCGTCGGGCAGATCCAGCCCACCCTGTTCAAGGATATCAACCTCGATGCCCTTGAGCACCTTGAAGCCTTTGAGGCGCCGGTTGAGCGCGTCGATTTCGGCCCATTGTTTTCTGACGCGCGAGGCGCTGAGTCCGCCGGCTATCGAAACCCGTTTCGAGTGGTCGGTAACGGCGATGTATTTCAGTCCCCGCTGTTTGGCGGCGATGGCCATTTCCTCGATGGTTGCGGCACCGTCGGTCCACGTGCTGTGGACGTGCAGATCGCCCTGGATGTCGGCGGGTTCGACCAGCCGGGGCAACTGGCCGGCGGCGGCCCAATCGAACTCGCGTCGGGCTTCGCGCAGCTCGGGCGGGAAGCAGGGTAAATCAAGCGCGGCGTAGACCTCTTCCTCAGTGCGGCCGGCGATCGACTTCTCCCCGCGAAACACACCATATTCGTTGATCTTCAGCCCGCGACTCTTCGCCAAACCACGAAGCACGATGTTATGGGCCTTCGAGCCGGTGAAGTATTGCAAGGCAGCGCCGAACGACTCGGCCGGGACCACGCGGAGATCGACCTGCAAGCCGCTGCTGAGCCGGATCGACATCTTGGTCTCACCCCGCAGGAGCACAGTGGCCAGGCCGCCGTATAACTCAAAGTGGTCCATCACCTGGGCGGCGTCCCGGGCCACTGCCAGGAAGTCGAGATCGCCGATAGTGTCTTTTCCACGTCGGTAGCTGCCGGCCACTTCCAGTTGCTCGACGGCCTTGCACTGCTCCAGATGTGCACGGATCGCCTGGGCGTGCTGGTCGGCCTCGAACCACAAGATGCGGCGGTCGGCCTCGGAGGCGATTTCCAGGCCTTCCAAGATGGCCGCCTCCATTTTGGCCCCGAACCCCTTCAGTTCGCGTACCCGCTGTGCCTGGCAGGCATCGCGAAGCTCGTCGAGCGTGGTGACGTTCAGTTCCTTGTAGAGTGCCGCTGCCCGCTTCGGGCCCAGCCCCGGCACCCGCAGGATCGCCAACACGCCCTGGGGGATTTCGGCCAGCAGCTCCTCGAGCATCGGCAGCGAGCCGGTCTCGACCAGCGTGGTGATCTTCGCGGCCAGGTCCTTGCCGATGCCCTGGATGTCGGTAAGCACCCGGTTCGGATCGGCCACGATCTCGGCCACCGACTGCGGCAGATCGCCTATCGTTCGACCGGCGTTGCGATACGCCCGAATCCGAAACGGATTGGTGTCCTGGAACTCAAGCAGGTCGGCAACCTGGTCGAAAACGGCAGCGATTTCGGGGTTGGTCATAGTTAGTGGATAGTGGATAGTGGATAGTGGTCAGATGTCTTGGGTAACTTGCAGAAAATAATATGCCGGGTCAACGCGAATATCGAATATCGAACAAGGAATGTCGAAGTACGAAGTGCCGTCGCTGTTTTGCCTTCTGCTTGCTCCGCATTTGCCACCCCAAAATACATCAATCGGTCTTGTAGGCCAGGACCCATCTCGCACATTCACATTCATCTCTCCACTATCCACTATCCACTCTCCACTCACATATGCAACTCAACCACATCCTCATCCTGCAACACGTAATCACCTTTGACTTGTGTTCCGTCGTGCACGGCGGAACCCCAGACGCGGGCGAATTTTAGCCCTTCGACGTAATCCTTGTGCACTTGGGCGGCCATTTCCGACAGCGTACTGCCGCGTCGGACTGTGAACGGGCGGTCGCGGTCGGCCTGCTTGGCCGTGGGGAGCTTCGTGTACACGCGAACCACGTCCATCGCCCAATATATTGCGTCGCGCAGCGGCTCCAGTCCGATACACTCTCGGGCAGAGATAACGTACTCGGGGAAATCAAGCGGACAAAGCTCGTGCAGCAGTTCGAGCCGCCCGGCCGCATCGGGTAGGTCGATCTTGTTGGGAACCAGAAACGTCTGTGTGTACGACAGCCCGACGTCCTGCTCGTCCAGGTACGACCTGGCCGCCAGCCGGGTCCTGGTGGTAGCCAGCCGGTCGAGCACGTCCCGACACTGCTCGATCCCCTCATCGGCGGCCAGGTCGACCAGCAACAACGCTAGGTCGGCCGACCGGGTCAGACCGTGCAAGTGCGTCTCGACGTAATCGGCGGTGATCGGCGGCGTGTCGATCAGTTGGACGCTGACGTCCTGCCAGGGCATCATGGCAGGAGCGGGGACGGTGGTGGTAAACGGATAGGGGGCCACCTCTGGTGTGGCTCTCGTGAGGCTGGCCAGCAGTTGGCTTTTTCCGGCGTTGGGTCCGCCCAGCAGGATGGCCGTTCCGGCGCCCTGCCGGGGTATACGCAGCCCACGGCTCTTTTTCCCCTTGGCCTTCTCGCCTGCCAGTTCCTTCTTGGCCTTGCTGATCTTCGCTTTCAGCGCCGCCTGGAGGTGATCGGTTCCCTTATGCTTGGGGATCTCCTGCATCATCACCTGGAGGCATTTCAGTTCCTCCTCGGTGGTGGTGGCCCGACGATATGCTTCCTCAGCCTTGAGGTACTGCTGGGTGAGATTAGCGGGCATAATACCCGTAGTCTACGAAAATGGCCCGGAATTGGCCAGCGTGGATAGTGTGCCGTATAGCGGCCGGGGGGGGCCCGCGCCGGGTCCCCGGGGGGGGTTTGGGCACCAACCACCCCCCCGGCCACCCCCCCCCCCCAAACGGGTGGGGGCCCCGCCCGGCCGCTTCACGCGCGCGGCGCGCGCCCACCCCACGCACAGGCCCC
>JAUWHT010000244.1 GCA_030605745.1 Pirellulales bacterium
GCTCCACAGCGCAAGTTTACCTATTTTAACATTTATCGGATTTTCAACCTTTTTTTCGCCCCGGCCGCCCAGTTCCCAACTGCCATCGTCTTAGCAGAAAAAACAACCTGCGGAAAATCGGGCAAGCCCGGCGGCTAAACTATTTATTTGCTGCACCCTTCCCATCTTCCGCTTTGCCGTCTTTCTTCGTCTTGCTTTGACACTGCAACTAGTGCTACACTGCCGCCCTCACACTGAGATCGCGCGACATGGAGGTCGCCTTTGCTCTGGAAGTGGCCAATTCGTGTCAAGCTGTTGGTTGGGCTGGGCCTGCTGGTGCTAGTGGTGGGGATACTCTCGCTCAGCGGCCTGTACGCGATGTATGCTTATCGCGACTTGGCCAAGAGCCTTAGCTGGCGGGTTAGCGAGTTGCCGGTAGCGGCCGAGTTGAGCCGGCACGTGGGCAATTTGCGGATCACGCTGAGCGAACTGCACGGGCTGCGTGCCAATACCTTCCCCGATACTCAGCACGACGAGGTCCCTCTGCGCGTGCGGATGGTTCGCGACCAGTTCCGTGTCCAGTTGGACCAGGTCGAGGATACGCTTTCGGACTATCGCACGCAGTTGGAGCACAAGTTGCGCGCCGAATCGCGGATCGCCGACAACCAGAGCGAGCGAGAAACAGTGCAAAAGATCGAAGCCGCACTGTTGCGCGTGCACGAAGCCAACTGCGACGGGCAGTGGATGCTCGACGAGCTGAAGGTCGGCCAACTGGACAGCGAACTGGAAAACCTCCAGGCGCTGGCTGCCGAGTTGCCCAGCCACCTGCACACGAAGCTCAGCGGATTCGCTCGCGAGGTCCGTGGACAGTACCGTACGCTGATAGTAGGTATCTGGATCACGAGTATTTCTGCCGCCCTGATTTTTCTGCTGTTCGTTCGGGTTTTCTGGCAGTGGATTCTGCGGCCGTTGCAGGTCTTAATTCACGGATCGCGCAAGGTGGCGGCCGGGCATTTCGGCCATCGCATCCATCTCGACACCCACGACGAAATGTCGGAACTGGCCGAGGCACTCAACGATATGACGGCCCGATTCCAGGACATCCGCGACGACCTTGACGCCCAAGTCCAGGAGCGAACCAAGCAAGTGGTCCGAAGCGAGCAACTGGCCAGCATGGGTTTCCTGGCTGCCGGTGTGGCACACGAAATCAACAACCCCCTGGCCTCAATCGCCATGTGTGCCGAATCGCTGCAAAGTCGCATCGGTGAGGTCCTCAATCCTGTGGGAGGCGTCTCCGACGGCGAGATTGCGGTTATACGCAACTATCTGCAGATGGTACAGGACGAAGCGTTCCGCTGCAAAGAGATCACCGAAAAACTGCTCGACTTCTCACGCATCGGACAGGTCAAGCGCCAGAACACCGACCTGCGCGGACTGGTCCAGGGCGTGATCGACATGGTGGGTCACCTGGGCAGGTACCAGCAGAAGCGGATCGAGTTCGTCTGCGACGAACTGGTGGTCGCACCGCTAAACGCGCCGGAAATCAAGCAAGTCGTGCTTAACCTGCTGACCAATGCGCTGGACAGTTTGGAGGAGGACGGCACGGTGGAGATCGAGCTGTGTGTCCGGGAGGGCTTCGCCGAGTTAACCTTCACCGACGATGGCTGTGGCATGGAGTTGGAAGTGATGGAGCACATCTTCAAGCCGTTCTTCAGCCGGCGGCGTGCGGGCCAGGGGACCGGGCTGGGACTCTCGATCAGCTACCGGATCGTCGCCGATCATGGAGGAGAAATCGAGGCCCAAAGCGCGGGAACCGGCCAGGGAGCTACCTTCCGCGTGCGATTGCCGCTTACCGAAATGCACAAGGAGATCGAAAATCAGTACCAAGCCGCCTAAACGACTGAAACTGCTGTTCGCCGACGATGAAAAATCGTTGCAAGAGTTGATGCGACTCGAGTTGCCCCGCATGGGACACGAAGTGACCGTCTGCCCGGACGGAACCACGGCAGTCGCTGCCTTGGAACGCAATACCTACGATTGTATCCTCGTCGACCTGGACATGCCGGGGCCGAGTGGTAACGAGGTAATCGCCAGGGCCAAGCAACTTGCACCCGATACCGAAGCGATCATCCTCACCGGTAAAGGCTCGATGAAGACAGCCGTCGAAGCGCTCCGCCAGGGCGCCTTCGATTACCTGACCAAACCGTGCAAGCTGGTCGATCTTGAAACGGTGCTGGCCCGTGTGGCCGACCGCCGCGAACTGACCAACAAGTACCGCGCGCTGAAACAACGCCTACAGCGGATCGAGGGCCCCTCGCGGCTGATCGGCAACTCGCAGCCAATGCAGCGCGTCGGCCGGCTGATCGCCAGGGTGGCGCCGACCAATTCCACCGTGTTGATCCTCGGCGAGACCGGCACCGGCAAGGAACTGGTCGCCCGGGCCCTACACGATAAGAGCCTCCGCGCGGAAATGCCTTTTGTGCCGATCAACTGCGGGGCACTGCCGGAGCACCTGATCGAGAGCGAACTGTTCGGCCATCGCAAGGGCGCCTTCACCGGCGCCGAAGAGCACCGCACCGGACTGTTCCAAGTGGCCGACGGTGGAACTCTCTTCTTCGACGAGATCGGCGAGTTGTCCAAGGCCATGCAGGCCAAGTTGCTGCGGTTCCTCGAGAGCGGCGAGATCCGGCGAGTGGGCGAAAACGAGTCGTTCACCTGCGA
>JAUWHT010000220.1 GCA_030605745.1 Pirellulales bacterium
GGCTACGGCTGGTAGAGATGGTGTCATCTTGACCGTGATACCCAAGGGAGGAGCCGTATGAGGTAGTTCCTCACGTACGGATCTGTGCGGGGGGCCGCCCGCAAGGGCGGTCCCTACCGCGTTCCGACAGTAGTCAGTAGCGATGGCTGCCCCCGCAAGATGCAAATGCCACTACCGCCTGCTGTCGGCCTGGCCCCAATAACCCCCCATTCGCCCGCGGTCGGGATGGTCTTGCACGATCCAGGCTGTTGGGATATAATTCAATACATGGCGTGCGAGGGTTCGACCGTTGGCAATCGAAAGCGTTCTCTGGGACATGGACGACGACCCGGAGGGCAATATTCAGCACATTGCAGATCACGGCCTGACGGAAGAGGACGTCGAGGACGTTCTCTACGGTGTTCATGAACTGGATGCCAGCCGAACGACCGGACGCCCGATTACCTTCGGATTCACCTCGGCGGGCGCGTACATCTGTGTCGTGTTCGAGTGGGTAGACAATCACAGCGTGTATCCGATTACCGCCTACCCGTTGGAGCCGTGACTGTCGAACCGCCATAGGGAGGATGACATTATCATGGGCAAGCGCATTACTAGAAATCGGCGGCTGACGGAAGAGGAAAGCACCGAGTACCGAGCAGTCCGCGAGCAGATCGCCAAGGAGTTGCCGGAAATCAGACAGCGCGCTAAGGCGGCCAAGCAGCGCATTCTGCTGAAGCAAGTGCTCAATGTGCTCAAAGAGGAACGCCAGCGGCAAGGAATGAGTCTGGGGGACTTGAGCCAGCGAACGGGCATCGACCGCGGTTCACTCAGCAAGCTGGAGAATGACCCTGACCCGAACGTCACCATCAACACTCTAATGAGATACACCCAAGCCATCGGCAAGACGATCACGGTTCAACTTGAGGACGCATAGGACAGGGCAGAAAAAGTGTCAGGAACGTTATTGCCTTTTTTCTCCGAAAACGGTTCCTGTTCTCCCTCAGATCAACGCCGACTCCAGGTATTCCAGCAGCCACGGCAGGTTGCAGGAAATCTGCGCACGGCCTTCGGTAGTCCGCTTGACCAGAGAAACCAGGATGCGCTGGTCGGCCCGGATCATATCGGCGGCCGTATATTCAGCCGCTCCAGGTCGTCTGGCCCGGGCGAAGATGTGAGCTTGACTTCAACGGCCCACCGGGAGGTGCCGAACTCCAGCACCATGCCTTGCGTTATAGAATCCAATTTCTCTTGCTACAGTTCACCCTGGCAGCCGCTTCCTACCGCGACCACCTCGTCGGTGAATTCGGGCAACCGCTGCTCGTGTGGGCCGGGGATCTGCGGTTGCGGCGTGCTGCCCCGGCTGCGGCCCAGCGCGTAGAAGACGCCCATCGCTGCCAGCAGGCCGGCCGTCGAGAGGAACATCGTCGGATACGGCGGCAGGCCGAGCGGTCTGCTGTAGTGCAGGATGGCACCGGCGGCGGGCGCACCCACCAATTGACCGAGGTCGAAACTGCCCAGCATCAGCGTGATAGCCAGACCGCGATGCTGCCGGGGAAACAGGCTGCTGCCGGCGGCGACAACCGAGGGAAACATCACCGCGTGCGACATGCCGTAAATCACCGCCGGAATGACCAGTTGCCACTCGGCGCGAACCAGCAGGAACAGCAATTGGCCGCAGACCATTCCCCCGATGCCGGCCAGGATCATCGGCTTGGTGCCGAAGCGTTCGGGCAGGCGCCGGGTGAGAATTCGGGTGACGAAGGCCGCCGTGGCATAGACGCCGAAGAACAGTCCGATCCGCGGGATGTTGAGTTCCGCGGCGTAGGTCCGCAGGAACACCCCGGGCAGCCCCAGTCCGATCCCAGAGGCCACGCCCATCAGCAGCACCGTGCCGGGATGGTAACGCCGCAACACTGCAAAAGGCGGGTGGCGCTGCGGCGGTACCAGGTGTGCATGACCGCGGGTAGCCAGGTACGCAAACAGCAGCGAGCAAGTTGCCAGCAGTCCGGCCGCCAGGAACATCCGATCGACCTGCCACCGCTGGATCGTCTCGGTTCCCAGCAGGAAGTCACCCAACTGGGTCCCCAGCACGATGCCCAGGAACCCGGAGCTTCCCAACATGCCGATCATCTCGGCGATCCGGGCCGCCGGCACCCTGCCCGATATGAAGGTCATCGAGGACCCGAACACACCGGCGATCGCACAACAAAAGGCGATCCGCAACAGGTAGACCGCCGGTCCGGTGCAACTGGTGATCGCTAGGTGGGCGAAGCAGGTTACGGCCAGCAGCACGATCGACCCCAGCCAGACCATCCGCGGCCCGAAGTGATCGATCCCCGTGCCGATCGCCAGCCGCATCGCCAGGCTGCCGACCATGCCGATGCCTACGATCCAGCCCAGGTGGAACTCGGTCCCGCCGGTGAGCACCACGAAATCGGCGTAGCGGAACAGCAGGGCAACAATCACCATCACCAGCATGTTGGCTGCGTAGGCCAGCCAGAACCGCTGGTCGTAGGCAGTAGGGCGCTCCGGCTTGGTGGGCAGTGGGGAAAGCGTGAGTGACGTCCGATGGTGGGATACGGGTCGTGCGGGGCAGATCATGGAGATTGAATCAAGTGGTTTCGGCAGGGGGCAAACAGAGTATTATTATACCAAAATGCGGCCACTATGCCAGGCGTAAGGTGAGTGCTTGCACCCACGTGTCTAAAGGACCACGAGTTCGCGTGTGCAAGCACCTACGCCTACTCGCGGTCTGGCGACCAGACGGGGGGGCGTTGAAAGGCCGGCCGGCTCGCTTGCAACGCCTCTGGGCGAGGCTCGACAGGCGTCCAGGTAGTCGCATGCCCATCTGGTAGCTCGACCTGGATCGGGCCGTCCACCTGCAACTTACGGCCGTCGCTGGTGGTGTAGCGGACATACAGATGGAGTTCGCCGTGGATCGGCGGGGCGGCCGGCCAGACCATTTCCAATTGCATTGCTCGGCCTGGCCCCTGCCGGCGTAGTGCCTCGGCAGTCTGCTGGGCGGTGAAATCCCAGCGTGCCACCCTGGCGGCCTCTCCGTCCAGGGCCGGATCAAGCACCACCACCGAAACCTCCCCCGGGACCGCGACCGACCGCCCGGCGGCATCACGGGTCTGAAGGTAAACCACGATCCCTTCATCGCCCGGCTGCCCGTCGGCGTTGTAGCCACCGGTCAACTGCCGGTCGAGCATCAACTGGCTCACCTTGTCGGACTGCTCGATAATTCCGTGGACCTTGCCTCCCGACGGCGGCTCGGGCGGCAATTCGATCGAGGGCGGCACCAACTTATCGGTCGACTCGTCCGGCTCGTCCTGCTCGTTCTGCTCAGCTTCCAATCGCTTGCGCAAGACCGCGCTCTCACGTCGGGCCGATTCCAGCGAGATCCGATAGTCCTCGATACACTCCTGCAGCCTGTACAATTCGTCTTCCTGCAAGCGGAGTTCCCGCTCCAGCGGCCCGATGTTCGGATCGCTACGGCACCCGGCCACGGCTAGCAGGGCCAAACCTATGAGAGTAAACTGCCACGATTTCATGTTTCCTCCACGTGCTCAATCACTGCATCGATCAATCCGTAATCGAGTGCCTCCTCGGCGGTCATGAAGCGGTCGCGATCTGTGTCTTGCTCGATTTTTTCCAGTGGGTGGCCGGTGTGCTTGATGAGGATCCGGTTCAGCCGCTCCTTGATTTTGGTGTACTCCTTGGCGTGGATCATGATGTCCTCGGCCGAGCCTTCGATGCCGGCCAGCGGCTGGTGGATCATGATCCGGGAGTTGGGCAGTGCCTTGCGTTTTCCTGGGGCCCCGGCGGTCATCAGCACGGCGCCCATCGAGGCGCACTGCCCCACGCAATAGGTGGCCACGTCGCAGTTGATAAACTGCATGGTGTCGTAAATGGCCAGTCCGGCGGTGATGCTTCCGCCCGGCGAATTGATGTATAAGTGGACGTCGGTCTTGGCGTCTTCCGATTGGAGAAACAACATCTGGGCGATCACCGAGTTGGCCACGTCGTCGCTGATCTGCGAGCCGAGAAAGACAATGCGGTCTTTCAGCAGCCGGCTGTAAATGTCCATCGCCCGCTCTTCGCGGCCGGTCTTCTCGATGACGTAAGGGATTAGAGGCATGGTTCAGTCTTCGTCCTCATCATCTTTCTCGGTCTTCTGTTTGGTCAGGATGTCGTCAACAATGCCGTACTCTTTGGCTTCCTGGGCATTCATATAGAAATCGCGATCGGTGTCCTTGGCGATTCGTTCGACGGGCTGGCCCGTATGGTTGGCCAGGATCTTGTTGAGGTCTTCGCGGGTTTTGAGGATTTCGTCGGCCTGGATTTCGATATCGGAGACCTGGCCGCCGACGTGTCCGTAGGGCTGGTGGATCATCACCTTGGCGTGCGGCAGTGCGAACCGTTTTTCTTTGGTTCCGCCGGCCAGCAGCACCGCCCCGCCGCTGGCCGCCAGCCCAACGCAGTACGTCGCCACCGGGCAACTAAGTATCTGTATCGTGTCATAGATGGCCATGGTGGCGGTCACGCTGCCGCCGGGTGAATTAATGTAGAAATGGATGTCTTTGCGCCTGTTCTCGCTCTGCAAGTACAGCAGTTTCATCACCAGTTCGTTGGCGTTGGCGTCGTGGATCTCTCCTTGCAAGAGAATAATCCGGTTCTCCAGCAACAGGTCGCCGAGCGTCATCTGACGCTGACGCTGGTAATCGCGATACGCCAACACCGGATCAACCGTCACCGGCCAATGTAAGCTGCTCATAAGTGATTTTAGTGGTCAGTGGTCAGTGGATCGAGAATCCTACTCTCTGATCGGCGGTTCTTTTGGTCTGCCGCCGGCGGCCGCTTCGGCGGGCTCGGGCTTGGCCTCGGGGATATCCGACCCCTGACCGCCCGCCGTCTGGTCGATCGCCTCCGCCTCGGTCTCCGCAGGCTCGTAGGAAACCTCCTTGAACTCGGCGTGCTCGAGGATCAGTTCGATGACCTTCCGCTCGACGATCTGGTTCCGCAGCACGTCCATCGTGCCGCCCTTCTCGATCCGGGCCCGGACACGACGCGGCGATTCGCCGCTCTGGGCGGCGATCAGGCCGATCTCTTGCTCATAATCATCCTCCTCGGCGTCGATGCCTTGATCTTCCGCAATCCGCTCGAGAATGAAATGCTCCTTCAGCGCCCGGGCGGTCGAGGCCGCACTGTTCTGGCGGAGTTCGTTCTGATGGGCACGAATTTCATCGTCGCTGAAGCCGCTGCGCCGCAACTCCATCACCGCTCGCTGTAACTCGCGATGGCTCTGACGCTCCAATAGCTCGGGCGGCAACTCCCAATCGGCAGCCGCGGTCAGCGCTGCGGTGATCTGTTCTCGGGCACGCTGGTGCTGCTCGTACTGCAATTGGCGATGGAGTTGGTCCTTGATTGCGTCGCGCAGATCGGCTTCCAGCTCGAACCCGCCCAACTCGTCGAGCAGTTCTTCGTCGAGTTCAGGCAGTTCAAGCTTTTTGACCTCCAGGACGTCGAACACGGCGGTGATCGCTTGACCTCGCAGCGCCACGTTCGGCGCGTCGTGGGTCAGCACGGCCTGGCCGATGCGAGTTTCTCCGGCCCTAACGCCGGTCATCAGTTCGTCGAACTTCTCGATCTTGCCGTCGCGGAAACTCAGCGCGGGCCGGATGCGGATTACCTCCTCGGTAGAGCTGGAGAGCACCTGCTCGCCGTGCTTGAAGGTCAGGTCTGTTGAAACGTAGTCGCCCACTTCGGCCGAACCGTCGTAGGGCACCAAACGGCCACGATCGGCCAACACGTTCTGCAGCGCCCGGTCCACGTTCGCACTGCTGAACTCCCGAACCGGCTTCTCAATCGAAAGTCCCTTCCACTCGGGCAAGTCGAACTCGGGACGAACCTCCAAGTCGAACTCGAAGCTGAGCGGCCCTTCGTCAGGCATCTCGACAGCATCCAGGTCAATGTCCGGCTCGCTGATCGCCGAAAGCTTGTTCTCCTTGTTGACCTGTTCAAGGCCGTCCGCCAACAACAGGCTCTTTACCCGATCGGTCACGTCCTTGCGAAATCGCCTCTCGATCAGCTTTCGCGGGGCATGGCCGGGGCGGAAGCCGGGAACCTGCGCCGAAGGCATCAACTCGGTGAACTCCTTGTCGTAGTAACGCTCGATGTCCGACCGCGAAATTGTCACCGCAATATGACGCTCGCACGTACCACGCCTCTCGATCGTTACCTCGATGTCTAACTTCTCGGTTGTCTGTTCGTCAACTTTTTCGTCAACCTCTTCGTCAACCAGGTTGTCGAGGTCCAATTTCTCGGTGTCGGCCATATTTTCTCTCTACCGTGGCGAGTATACAAAGAGCGGGTGATGGGGTTTGAACCCACGACAACGACGTTGGCAACGTCGTGCTCTACCAACTGAGCTACACCCGCTTGCGCCCGTTTCGGTAGGCTTCCAGGCTACCCCCCAGCGGTCGGGAACTACCGGCCGCGGCCAAGTGCCGGAATTATAGGTCCAACAGGTGCGCTTTCAAGGGCAATTGCCTCGTGAAAACCAAAAGGAGCTAGGGAGCGGTGGTCAGCATCCCCTCTGTTGGGGGTCACGGAACGCGGCAAAGGCCTCGCAGGGTGTTGAGTGCACC
>JAUWHT010000070.1 GCA_030605745.1 Pirellulales bacterium
GGGGCGTGGACGGCTTTTGGGAGAATGGGATGGAACGGTTTCTTGAGCGGCATGGGGAGCATATCGTAGGGGTTTTGTCGGGCTTTGACCGCGTTTTGTTTCGTGGCACGTTGCGGTCGATCAGCTACCTCGCCGGGATGGACAAGTTTCTCAGGGCCAATAGTGTGCTGTACAAAGACTTCGGACGTTTTGTCGAAGGCGTTTCCCGGAGGATCAAGGACCACGCCCAGCAATTCGCCGCCAAGCACGGCCGGCCGTTCCAGTACTTGGAATCGTCGGCGACCTCCAAAGAAGATACGGCCCGTCGGATCATGGAGCGAGACCACATCCGGCAAGGTCTGGTTTGCGTGCTGTCCTGTGTCGAGCCTTGCCAAACGTTTTCGCTGCGCCGAGACGCGGAGAAGAAATGGCTGGTGCTGGTTCCCGCCCTGCGCAAATGCCTTTACCTGTACTTTTACTTTGTCGATCGCGAATTCGGTTTGATGCACGTGCGGTTGCAAACGTGGCTGCCGATGTCGATCCAGGTATGTCTGAACGGCCGCGAGTATTTGGCTCGTCGCATGGGTCGTGCCGGCATCGCTTACCAGAAGGAAGGCAACTGCTTTACCTACATTGAGGATTTGCCCCGCGCCCAGCGGATGATGGACGATTTGACCAATCGCAACTGGAGCCATTTTCTCTGTGCGTTGGCTCGGCGGTTCAATCCCTGGCTCAGTCCGGCCAACCCGTTGGACTTGCGTGGTTACTACTGGACGATGCGGGAAAGCGAATACGCCACTGATGTGATGTTTCGCGACGCCAAGTCGCTTCAGCAGATATATCCCTCTCTGGTCAGCCACGCGGTGGCCCATTTCCGCTGCCAAGACGTGATGCGGTTTCTGGGACGGCGGACCAACTCGCAGTTCAGCGGCGAGGCCACCAGCAACGTGAAACATCGAATCGAAGGGATACGCGTGAAACATTGGGTCGAAGAGAACTCGATCAAAATGTACGACAAACAAGGTAGCGTGCTGAGGATCGAGACCACGATCAACAACCCGCGGCGGTTCAAGGTCCGTCGCGTGGCGACCCGAGATGGTCGGCTCACCCGCGCGTGGATTCCCATGCGCAAGAGCGTGGCCGACATTGCCCGGCGCGTCGAGATTTGCCGCGCCGCGAATGAGCGCTATCTTCAGGCGCTCGGCGTGGTGGGCGAACCCTCGCCCACCCGCCACTTGTTGGATCCGGTGAGCAAGCGGATCACCCGCGACGGCCGCTGCTATCGGGCGTTGCGACCGATCGACCCCGAAGAGGCGAAGCTGTTTTCGCTTCTTCAGGATGGACAATTCCTCCTGCAAGGCTTTCGCAACAAAGATCTTCGTCGAAAGCTCTATCCACAGGCCGAACGTGCGCGTGTCGACCGGATAAAGGCGTCCGGCCGTGTCACCCGATTGTTGCGACTGCTTCGCGCTCATCGTCTGATCCGAAAAGTCTCTGGAACATTTTACTATCGTCTGACCAACCGAGGAAATCATGTGATCACTACCGCACTCAAGCTACGAGAAATCACCATTCTCGCCCTGGCCACCTAAATCTTTGCTGTCAAAACAAGCTTTTACGAGTTTGTAATGCAGATGAATCTCAATCATGGCATGCTTGCCGTAGCTATAATTCATCCGTGTTTATCTGTGTTCATCTGTGGTTCCCTAATTCATCTGTGGTTCCCCAACTACGGTTCCCTAACCTACCTCAACTACTCCACCAGCTATGCCCAATAAAAAAGTTGAACGCAAAACTACCTCCAGCAAAGACCGACAGACCCTGGGCCGGTTGAACGACCTGGCCGAGGGCGTGGTTACCGCGGCGAACCGCCGTCGCGAACCGCACTTAGACATCCCCGCCCGCTCGCTATCGAACGTCCGATACAACCGGACGAAGAAATTCATCGAGATGGGCCGCAACACCAACCGCCGGCAACTGTTCAACCTCTCCCAGGCCAAGAGCTTCATGCAAACCATGCTCGCGGCCAGTGGGGTCACGCAGCTTATCGAGCAGGGCAAGACGACCAGCATCCGAGGTCTCTACTACCTGTTGAAGCATACCATCGAAGGCGCCAAGGAAGAAACGTTCGGCGATCAGTCGGAGTGCGATCCGGTGATCGAGGACGTCGAGGTGCTGCTGGGCAGCCTCCGCGAGGAGTTGCACCTGTACGCACAAAAGCGGGGCGATATGGTGGGCGATATCGTGCTTGTCGACAGCGGCGATGAGATCGACTGCTCGCGGATGGGCTCCGGTGGGTACGGCATCCCCTCGATCGTCGAGCCGGAGGTGATCCGCTTCAAACAGTGCAAGGCCAAGTTCATCCTGCACGTCGAAAAAGATACCGTCTGGCAGCGGTTCAACGAGGACAAGTTCTGGCGCAACCACAACTGCATCCTCACACACGGCGCCGGCCAGCCCCCGCGCGGCGTCCGCCGGCTACTGTTCCGGCTGCACAACGAATTGAAGCTACCGGTCTACTGCCTGCTGGATAACGATCCCTGGGGATACTACATCTACAGCGTTATCAAGCAGGGTTCGATCAACCTGGCCTTCGAGTCGAAGCGGATGGCCGTTCCAGCGGCCAGGTTCCTCGGGCTGAGAAGCATCGACTTTAAGCGATGCGGGTTGTCGGAGAGCGTAACGATCGACTTAAACGACACCGACCGTCGCCGGGCCAAGCAAATCGCCAACTACCCCTGGTTCGTACACAAAAAGGCCTGGCAGAAGGAGATTAAGAAGCTCCTGGATAACGGCTTCAAGCTCGAAGTGGAGGCCCTCATCAGCAAGAACATCAGCTATGTAACCGAGCAGTACACACCGGAGCGGTTGAAGAACAAAGATTGGTTAGACTAATGATGAATGATGAAGTCATTGACGCTAAGCTGTACGACTATCCGGAGTACTACGACCTGCTGTTCGGGTCCGACTGGAAGGCGGAGTTCGATTTCCTGGAAGCGTGTTTTGCAAAGCATGCCCGGCGGCCCGTGCGGCGGCTGTTCGAGCCGGCCTGCGGCACGGGCCGGTTGATGGTCAAGTTTGCCGCGGCCGGCTACGAGATATCGGGCAACGATCTGAGCTGCAAGGCAATCGAGTACTGCAACGCGCGGCTGGAGCGGCGCGGTCTTCCGCCCACGGCCGCCGTCGGCGACATGGCCCGGTTCCGCATGCCACGCAAAGTGGACGCCGCATTCAGCACTATCAACAGCTTCCGGCACGTGCCGAGCGAGCAGGCGGCCGAAGACCATCTGCGGTGTGTTGCCGCCGTGCTGGCTATCGGCGGGCTGTACGTGCTGGGGTTCCACCTCACACCCGTCACACCCGCTGGGCGACAAGCCTGCGACCAGGAGTCGTGGTCGGCACGGCGAGGACGCCTGGCCGTGCTCTCGCGGATGTGGTCGATCAGTGTCGACCGTCGGCGCCGGCGGGAACGCGTGGGGATGACCCTCGACGTCCACACTCCTAACCGGCGGTTCCGCCTGGCCGAGGAGATGATCTTCCGCACGTACACCGCCAGGCAGTTCCGGTGCTTGCTGAACCGTATTGTCCAGTTGGAACTGGTCGAAACGTACGACTTCAACTACGACGTCGATCAGCCGGTTCGCATCGACGCAAAGACCGAGGACGTGGTTTACGTCCTGCGCAAGAGGCGCTAAGGGCGCGTCAAGCATTAACTTACCGAAAGCATGTTCATCCGGCCCGGTAACCGTAGGCCATAGCACTCCCGAAATCGGTAGTTTGTTTTTTGACGACGACTAAGCTTTGAGGGGGTGGCAATTTATTGCCACTTCACCTGGTAGGCGGTAAGCAGTCATTTGCAATTTTCAATTGTCAATTTGCAATTTTTTCAATTCCCACCAGGCCGTGGCCGTGTGAACAACGGGACAACGGTCAGCCCGATCCCGACGGCCCCGATGATCAACACTACGCCCATCCCCAGCCACCACCGGAAAAGGCTTTCCTGATAGGCCTCCTTTTCGGCTTCGTTGTCGGGGTCCAGGCCGGCTGCGCGCAGCGCCTGCCAGGCACGCCAGCTTGGGAGCGGGGCAATATCCCGCATCTGTTGGCGGATCACCGCGGGACCTCGTCCGGCGCGTGGAGAAACCGGCCGGCTCCAGCACAGTACAATTGCCAGCACCAGCACGGCCAGCATGATCACGGACCCCAGTAGCACCAGACGCTGGCGGATTCCCCACGGCGCGGCTGCCTGTGACGGGGTGGGCTCGGGCTCTACCCGCTTAAGACCCCTCATCTCCAGCATCGTCGGCACCTCCACCGACGCGCCGCAAGTACACCTGATCAATTCCCCGGCCTGACGCGGCTCGACCGGAGTCTCTTCGCCACAGGAGCAGGGCAATAGGTACTTGGTCGTCACGGGCTTTCTCCTGGAGTAAGTAAGGCAAGGCAAAGAAAATAATATACCACTTGGCGAACGTCCGAAGGGGACAGGCTGTTAGGGACTAGGGATTCGGGGCTCGGGGTTATTGAATGCAACGCAGTGGATGGAGGGGATTGTCGGCATCCGGCCGACGATTCGGGGCTCGGGGCTCGGGGCTCGGGGTTATTGAATGCAACCCTCCAGTCCCGAGCCCCGAGTCCCTATTTTCCAAGCATATCACGTTTTCCCAAATGCTAGCGTTTACAGTTTGAGTTGGACTTCTTGGCATTGGAAACGATTTTGTGGTTTTCTATAGGCATAAGGCAGCCGGCCCGGAGTGCACACGCAGAGATGTATACCCCAGCTTGCCCAGTTTACCCTACTTGTCGCCGGTTCTCTGGGTTTTGGTAACCATCAAGACGATTTTCGCCAATTTGGCGCAATTTGGCGCAATTTTGCCCAATTTGGCCCAATTTGGCCCAATTTGGGCCCTAGACTGGCGAAATGAACTGATTACAATAAGAGATGAGGTAGTTTGCCTCTTGAACGTAGAACGTAGTATGTGCATCAGAAGGGCTGCAGAGTGTGAAAGTGTATCGGCACTCACCCTCCTATCGGACCGAGGGGATGCTGCAATCCGGCAGATTGATGCTTCTTCAGCGTACCCGCTGAGATTCTGGAATGTTTGGGAGTTATGGGAGGCGACTGTATTCCTGCCGCAGGTGTAATCCTTTACCAAATGAAGGACAACAGCCGCGGCGCGGAAAATCGGTGGTAGAATTTGGTGACCTTCCGGAACGAGGAGTACTGAATTGTACGATGCACTGTTGGACGAATTGGAAGATGAGGTGACTTCCCGTCCAGAGGAGACAATCGAATTCGCCGAGAAATCGGCGGCCGCCCTGGACAGCGAAGATGGCCGGGAAAATGCGGTAGAATCGGATGCGCAAGTCGCCGGGGAGCCGGACTTGCGGCTGGCCGCACTTGACGACGCCGAGTCCTGGTCGGACGATCCGGTTCGCATGTACCTGACTCAGATGGGTGAAATCCCCCTGCTTACCCGCCAAGAGGAAGTTGCCCTGGCAAAGCAGATTGAGATCACTCGGGCGAAATTCCGTCGCAAGGTGTTAGAGTGCGACTACGTGATGCAGACGGCATTCAAGGTCCTTCGTCGGGTTTGTGATGGGGAGCTGCCATTCGACCGGACCGTGCAGGTATCGGTCAGCGACCGACTCGAGAAGCATCAGATTCTTGGCCGGTTGCCGCATAACTTGCGGACCTTGGAGACGTTGCTGAAACGGAACCGGCACGATTATCAGATTACCACGGGCAAATCGCGCGGGGCGTCGCAGCGTCGGGCTGCCTGGCGGCGGCTGGGTCGGCGCCGCCGGCGTGCCGCCCACCTCGTCGAGGAGTTGGGCCTAAGGACCCAGCGAATCGAGCCGATGATCAAGACCCTGGAGGAGTTCAGCCGCCGGGTGGATGAACTGAGGGCCCGAATCGACGAGCATCGCACAACCCGCGGCCGGGCCAGACAACGCGAACCGTGGCTGGCCGAATACCGCAACATCCTTCGGGCAACCCAGGAGAGTCCCACCAGTCTGCGAAACCGGGTGAGCTATCTGCGGGCAGTCTACGCCCAGTACCAGAAGGCCAAACGCGGACTCTCGGAGGGGAACTTGCGGCTGGTGGTCTCCATCGCCAAGAAGTACCGCAACCGCGGCTTGAGCTTCCTGGACCTGATCCAGGAGGGCAACGCGGGTTTGATGCGGGCGGTCGACAAGTTCGAGTACAAGCGCGGGTTCAAGTTCTGCACCTACGCCACCTGGTGGATTCGTCAGGCGATCACCCGCGCCGTGGCCGACCAGAGCCGCACCATCCGCATTCCGGTCCACATGGTCGAGACGATGTCGCGGGTGCGGAACGTCTCGCGGAAACTTCTGCAGAAGCTGGGCCGCGAGCCGACGATCGAAGAGACGGCCCGGGCAAGCGGTACCTGCATCGACGAGACCCGACGTGTGCTGGCCATGAGCCGGTACCCGATCAGCCTCGACCGGCCGGTGGGCAACAGCGAGGACAGCCAGTTCGGCGACCTGCTGCCCGACGGCGCCGTCAAGGCCCCCTCGACCGGCGCCACCCAGGGGATGCTCCGCACCCGGATCGCCAAGGTGCTCAAGACGCTCAGCTACCGCGAGCGGGAGATTATCAAGCTCCGTTACGGCCTGGGCGACGGCTACAGCTACACGCTCGAAGAGGTCGGCCACATCTTCAAGGTCACCCGCGAGCGTATCCGCCAGATCGAGGCCAAGGCGGTCCGCAAGCTCCAGCAGCCCGCCCGAAGCCAGGATCTGGTCGGGTTTCTCGATTAGGGATTAGGGATTAGGGATTGGGGATTAGAGTTGATGTGGAAGAGGTGATTCCAATCCCTAATCCCCTGGCTGTTCGGCTGAGTCACTTGATCTGGACCTTCCTGGAGGAGCACGACCTGGGCATTGTGATGGGTGCCGACGGGATGATGCGACTGGCGCCCGGGCTGGTGCGGATCCCCGACGTGTCGTTTATCTCGTGGCGGCGGTTGCCGGGACGCAAGGTTCCCCACGATCCGATTGCCGATCTGGCCCCCGACCTGGCTGTCGAGGTAATCAGCAAGAGCAACACCCCCCAGGAGATGGATCGCAAGCTGGCCGACTATTTCGCCGCTGCAGTCCGCCAGGTGTGGTACGTCTACCCCGACACCCGCGAGGTACACGTATACCCCCCCGAGCGGCACGACGTGTTCGGTGAGCAGCAGACGCTCGAGGGCGGCGATGTCCTGCCTGGATTCAAGCTCGAACTACAACGGTTTTTCGCCGAGCCGGGCCAAGCGGCCAAATCTTGACGCCCTCGCTCTCTGTCGCACAGTAGTGCCCAAGGCGCGACCACCGGTCGCGGCTTTATGGCATGGACGCCCCCCCGATTGTTGGGCATCTCTGGCCCCCAATCCCAAATCCGAAATCCCAGATCCGAAATCCGAAATCCTTTCCCACCCCCTTTGACACGCTTGCAGCATTCTGGTAAACTCCAAATGTTACAGTCGTGCGTTGGTGGTCGGCCGCTTCTTCTGAAGGGTCGACGAACAGGGAAGTCCGGTGCAAAACCGGGACGGCCCCGCCGCTGTGACCGAGTGTAAGTAGGATGGCCCACTCTTTTTGGCCATTGTCGTGCCCGAGGCTTCGGCCCACACGATGAGAAGGCCGGGCTTTTCCCCGACTCGGGAGTCAGAAGACCTACCAACGCTTAACATGCGGCTCTCCGCGAGGGACGGAGGCTGCGAGTTTGTTGGCTTTGTAGGACCTGCAATCCGCCGACTATTTGTATTGCGTTGATTGCTTGCGCGCTATGACTTCAATGTTCCAAAGAACGATTGTTGTGACAGTGATAGTGTTGGCTGCCGGCATCCAAGATGTCTGGGCTGCTACGATCGTGGATGTCCTGTGTTACTACGAACAGGGCACCAACGCCAACGTCGGGTATACCGACCCGGATAAAGCCCTTGACATCGGCGGTGTCGTCTCGCTCGGCCAATGGGCTGACGATACTAATTGCGGTCAAGGTAATCCGGTCGGGCTGATGCTCGGCTTCTCCACGTCGATCCCCAACGGCCCGGGCAACGACCTGAAGATTACCGGCAATCCCTTTATCGGATGGTACGAGCCGGGCTACGTCGAGGTGGCCCAAGAAACCTTCGGCATCGGTGCCACCACCGACGGCTGGACGGATGAGACCTTTTACCTGATCGAACCAGGTAACTACGATGCTTTGGACGATGACCCACGTGTTACACCGGCAACGATCAACTACTCGTGGCACGGAACATACGGCACTTACGATGATCCGGAGTGGAATGGTGCCGGCAATCTGTACGGCTACGCCGACGTAACGCCGGGCAGCGACTTGATGGACATCGACGACGCGATTGATGCGGATGGAAACTACGTGTATCTGTCCGACGTCGCGTACGTGCGGATTCGCACGGTTACCGACAGCGCGGCCGGTATTTTTGGATACTTCACTACCGAGATCGATTACGTTCAAGCCGTTCCGGAGCCGAGCACCGTGGCCTTATTGGCTGCGGCACTGCTGAGTCTCGCGGTGTTTGCTCTCAGGCGTCGATTAGGGCACATTCGTTAAGTTGGTTTGCAAAATGGTTGCACAACATATTAAACCGTTTAGCCGCCGCCTCCTGGCGGCGGGATTCCCCGGCGTGGACGCCGGGGCTAAACGTGCTATTTCTACCGGAAACGCGTTTACGCTGGTGGAATTGTTGGTCGTGATCGCCATCATCGGCATTCTGATCGCACTGCTGTTGCCGGCCGTGCAAGCCGCCCGCGAGACGGCCCGGCGCATGTCGTGCACCAACAATCTACGCCAGATCGGTATCGGCCTGCACAACTACCACGGCGCGCTGAAGAGTTTTCCGCCCGGCTGTATTGAGCCGTTTTTCAAGATGTCCGGCGGACGGCAGTTCGGCTGGTCGGCTTTTCTGTTGCCGTTTATCGAGCAGCAGCCGCTTCATAAAATGATCGACTTTAACCAACCATACAACGCGGAAGAGAATGCTGAGGCGGCGGCCCAGCTCGTTCCGACCTACATCTGCCCGAGCACACGGCGCCCATCCCTGCTTGTCCAAGGCCGGGGTGTTACCGATTACGGTGGCATTTTCGGCGAAGCTATCCCCCCGAACCCCGCCGACGGAACCTGGACGGGCGAAAACGGAATGATGATCTACGATCGGGCGTTCCGCATCAGAGATGTCCGCGATGGGACTTCGCATACCTTGATAATCTCCGAAGACTCGGAGTGGGAGGACGGCCAGTGGATCAACGGCCTGAATATCTTTGACCAGAAGTATGCGATCAACTACGTGCATCCCATTCCATACTTCCACGAGAACGAAATACGCAGCGAGCATCCTGGTGGTGCCAACGGACTGTTCTGCGACGGCTCCGCCCGGTTTTTGAACGAAGATATGGAGTTGAAGACTTTGGAAGCGATCTGCACCCGCGCGGGCGGGGAGATCGTAGGCGAATTTTGAGCACAATAGGATAGTTGACTTGGTTTTTTGGTTTTGCTAACTTAGGAGGTGTTACTGACAGGTGTCCGAGAGGCCGGTGATAGGATGCCGGTTAGCTCGGCTGAAAAGGGAAGTGTGGTGACCCCGGTCATGCAGGGCCTGCTAGTCTCCGGAGACTGCGCGCGGCAGCCCCAACAGGCCGGGTATTCCACCGCGGACGCGCCGCCGTGATGGGTGTCTCGAACCCTCGGGACAACGGCCGGCCCAGGATGCCACTGTCCGACCTGCAACGGGCGGACGGGAAGGTGAGCCGGGTCGATACCCTAAGCCGGAAGACCTGCCTGTTGGGTACTACTGTTGTTTGTCCTCGCGATTTGGGACCCCGCGGGCACGGCCTGTTCTCGCCCCGGAACGGCTCGTCATGCTCCGGAAACCGCCCCTCGCGAGGACGGTATTTGTGTTTCGATGATCGGGGCTGTGCCCTGCGCGAATCAGGGCAAAGGAGGAACTCTGTTATGACGTATCGTTTGACCCGCTGTTGCAGTTTGGCTGGAACTGCGCTGATGCTGTCGGTCCTGTTAGGGCCGGCAACATCGGCAATGGCCGCCTCAGCCATCATCGACACGGTCGCCGGCTATGAAGCCAACGACCGCTGGACGTCGATGTATCCCGGCGGCCAGGATGTCTACGGCGACGATGTTGCCGTCTACCACGATTCGGAGCTTTGGATTTACGATCGTGTCGGATCGAGTGGCACAGTAAACCTGGGCGCTCCCGGCGGCTATTCGGGATGGAACTCGTTCGTGACTTACAATGTCAGTGGCGACTCGATCTGGGTCGGCTTCACGGTCTCCGGCAACACAGACGACCGCATCTACGAGGTCACCAATCTCGGCGGCGGGGGAACCTGGACCCACCAGGCCACGCTGGCCTGCAATTTCGATGTGGCCTTTTCTGGCGGAAATCCTTACGTCTCGTCTGTAAACGACCCGACGTGGATGGCTCCGAATTCCATTTGGTTGCTCGATACCTCGGGTAGCAACAACCACGATAAGATTGCCGAGGTTACCGGCAATTCAGCCGGCTTGGACTTCGACAGTTTCGGCGACCTGTATTACGGTACGTACACTTCGCCTTCCAACAGCTTGATCAGGTACACGGCCGCACAGGTTAGCGGCGCAGTGGGTGTTGGGCACCTCGCCTTGGCCGATGCAGAAACGTTGTCCTCGCTGGCCAGTGGGGCATACGACACCGAGGTGGACGGCGCGGGCAATGTAATGCTGACCAGCGGCGGCAGTACCCTGCTGATGTGGAACGGCACCGCCGGAACCGGTAATAACTGTGATACGATCGGTACCGGTGCCGGCGCAGGTTGGCACTGGTTCGGGATGATCTCGGCAACCGGTGACGTGACGCAGATCGGAGGCGGTGCTGCGTACTTGGCCGACGGGTGGTATTGCCCCGGTCTGGCCGAAATCAGAGCGGTTCCCGAGCCCTCGACGATTGCAATGGTTGCCAGTGGTCTATTGGTTCTGTTCATCTGCTGGCGTCGCCGGAGGAGGGTGTAAGGCTGTGTCACGGAGGACTGTGAACAGTACCTTGTTATCGGCCTGCCGATGTGCACCGTGCACTGCGATGGATCGTAGTGCGCGGTGTTTTTGACTGTTGCATGCAGCACGGTTGCAGGGTGGCTCTTGGTGTTGACAATAGCCGGCGGCTAACAGCCGGCGGGGACGGCCCGCGGGGCGTTGCCCCCCGGCTATCGGTCGGTAACATCAGGACAATTTGCAAATTGCAATTCTCAATTTGCGGTAGTGCCTCATGATGTTGGCAAGAAATAGCGGGGTTGTTATGCTATTGCCTCCCCTGTTGCGCCTAAATGTGCTAGCAGCAGTGCGAGGAGGCTGGCGATGGCAAGGAAAGATCGGAGCAACCA